>JANNHC010000632.1:0-4355 GCA_031404215.1 Acidobacteriota bacterium | reverse complement strand
GCCGTGAGCTTCTCGTAGATGAAAGGACGATCGGGGATGAATCCCAGGGATGCCTTGGCTCGTTCGGGCGCCGATTCGAGATCGTGCCCGTTGACCAGAATGCGTCCGGACGTCGGCTTCAGGAGCCCCGCAATCATCCGGATGGTGGTCGTCTTTCCCGCGCCGTTCGGGCCGAGAAATCCATGTATCTCGCCGCGTGCCACCTCGAGCGTCACACCGTCCACCGCGGCGAAGCTGCCGTACTTCTTCACCAGATCCTGGATGGCGATCATGGCCGCCGTCTTCGACGTTCCGGCGTGGCGGACCAGCAGTCTCCAGGGGCCCGTGCCGGCAGCGCGACGCTCAACGGGCTCATATCGGTAGGACGGCGGCCGACCACGACGGGCGTGGTATTGGGCGCCGTTTCAAGATCCAGGATCTCAATCTTCAAGCGGCCGATGAGCGGCAGAATGGCGGCTTGCTTGTCGAGACCGCCGCGAGCCAGACGCAGATGTGTACTGTCAGCCGGAAACTGGTTCAACGTTGGATCGACCGGCAGCCACATGCCGCGCCCGCGCGCTTCGGCCAGGTACACCTCCGGCCATGCGTGGTAATAGAACGCTCCCCTTACCGAGACGAGCCCGACGGCGATCCGGGCCGGGATACCGGCCGCGCGCGCCATCGCGACATAGAGGGCGGTGTGCTCGTTGCAATCCCCAACCTTCGTGCGAAGGACCTCGAGCGCCGACGGCAGGCTGACGGTCGGCTTCTTGTCGAGCATCGCGTTGACATGGCGCGTCAGCCGCTCGGCCTGGGCGCGCGGCCCGGCGATGCCCTTGAGAGCGACGGCCGCTTCCGCGCGAATCTCCGGCGCGTCGCTCTCGAGGAGCGGTTCCGGCTCCAGGTAGCGCGCGACGTCTGCGTCCGCGGGCCCGGCCTGGAAGCCCTGGGGGTCGCGGATCTCGACGATGTCTCCTTCGATGCGCTGCCCCACACCGGCGAGATCGGGGCTCGACACGTCGGCGCCCGAGAGCCGAAGCCGCAATCGCCGCACGTCGCGCGGTTCGTCGATCCGAAACGTTCCCGTCGGCACGATCGCCGACGCGCTCAGCAGGTCCGCGCGAACGTCGTAGGGCACCGCCATCGTGCGGGCCTCGGCCGCGTTCTCCCTGACGGTCTCGAGGCCCAGCGGGCTCTTCTCGAGCACGACTTCGCCTGTGTCGGTAATCCACGACGTCGTGCGGAGGCCCGCGTAGGTCGTCTCGACGCGAAACGCGGGAACCCGGCGCCCGCTCACGGCGACGAGCTCGCGATTTCCGACGTCGAGCGCGATCGGCGTGTTGCTGAGCGTCGCCGGATCGAAGATCGTCCAGTTGTGGTGCGCGCCCGGCGCGAGACCGGCGTCCGCGAGGCGGCGGGCAAGGTTGAGCGCCAGGACGGGGGGCTCGGCGAGCTCGAGTTCCTGCGCGCGACTGCCGGCCGCGGTCGAGATGACGAGCCGAAGCCGCCGCCCGCTCACTTCGCCGTGAACCTTCGTGCCACCGGTGCCCGGATCGAGCGAGAAGTCGAACGTGCGCAGGGCGAAGTCTCGATCGACTCGCGCCGTGGTGCGAAGAGTCACCACGTTCTGGGCGCCGAGCAGCGACATCTGGAGGCGGCCGTCTTCCTGCAGTTCGAACCCGTCTTCGGTCGGCACGGTCTGGCTGACGGTGAAGCCGATTTTTTCGTTGCGATAGTACACGCCGCGCCACTGCGCGGCTGTCCCGTAGCGCGCCAGGTCCGTCGCGAGGCTGGCCGGTGAGGCCTCGATGAAGGACCGATGGACGAGGATCCCCATAGTCGCGACCCAGCCACAGACGATTAGGATGGACACCGGACGTGTGACGCGCCGCGGCAAGGGCCGGAAGAGCTTCATGACTGGGAACGAATCACGGCCCGATTATAGGTCACGCCTATGAAGAGGTGACGAAGGGCGTGACGCCGGTAAGCAAACCGCTCAGGCCGAAAGTATAGTACTTCGATGCCCCCCAGCCACCAGCCGGCCGAAGTCGAGCAGACCGAGGTCGGGAGCTACTTCGTGGCGAATTACCCGCCGTTCTCGGTATGGACGCCTGAGGCCGTTGCCACGGACGCTCGGCCCGCGCTGGCATCCCCGCCCGTTGCGGGCGTGCCGCTCGGGCTGTACCTGCACATCCCGTTTTGCCGGAAGCGCTGTCACTTTTGTTACTTCCGCGTGTACACGGACCGCAACGCCAAGGAAGTCGAGTCCTACCTGGATCTGCTCGCCCGTGAATGGGAGATGTATGCGCCGATGCTCGCAATCGCGGGCCGGCCGGTTGATTTCGTGTACTTCGGCGGCGGCACCCCGTCGTTTCTGTCCACCACGCAGCTCACTCGCCTCGTCGAGCGGCTCACCGCCGTCACGCCGTGGACAGGGGCCGAAGAGGTTACGTTCGAGTGCGAGCCGGGCACCCTGACCGAGGCGAAGCTCGCGGCAATCCGCCGGATGGGCGTAACCCGCCTGAGCCTCGGCGTCGAAAACTTCGACGATCGGATCCTCGAGCTGAACGGCCGCGCGCACCGGTCGCCGGAAATTGGCCGCTCGTACGCGTGCGCCCGGTCGCTGGGATTCCCGCAGATCAACATCGACCTCATCGCGGGCATGCTCGGAGAAACGGACGACAACTGGCGCGCGTGCATCGACCGCACGCTCGCGCTCGACCCCGACAGCGTCACGATCTACCAGATGGAACTGCCCTACAACACGACGATCAGCAGCGACATCCTGAAAGGCACGGGACAGTTTGCCGACCCGGTGGCGAACTGGGCGACGAAGCGGCGCTGGACGAGCGAGGCGTTCTCGGCGCTCGAGCGCGCGGGCTATCACGTGGGTAGCGCCTATACGGCGGTGAAAAATCCAGCCACGACGAAGTTCGTCTATCGCGATCGGTTGTGGCAGGGGGCGGATCTCGTCGGGCTGGGCGTCGCGTCGTTCGGCCACGTGAACGGCGTCCACATGCAGAATCTGGACACGTGGGAAAAGTACAGCGCGGCGATCGAACGCGACGAAATCCCCCTCGGCCGCGCCTACCGGCCGACGGTTGACGAACGGCTGATCCGAGAGTTCGTCCTGCAACTGAAGCGCGGCTCGCTCGCACCGGCGTACTTCACGACCAAATACGGCGTAGACGTGCTCGATCGATTCAGCGAGGGCCTCGCGTCCCTGAAATCCGCCCGCTATCTCGCCCGCGCCGATCACGAGCGCATCGCGCTGACGCGCGACGGTCTCCTCCGAGTCGACGTCCTGCTGCCGTGGTTCTTCCTCCCGCAACATACAGGGATTCGATACACGTAGGCTGGAGAACCTGGAACCAAACCTGACACCCAAGAACACACCTCAAACCTTGTCCTGGCAATCCTCCCAATACGACGTAGTAGTGATCGGCGGCGGCCCTGCGGGCTCAACGGTTTCTGCGTTGATCGCGCAGCGGGGGTACCGCGTGGGCCTCTTCGAACGCGAACGATTTCCGCGCTTTCACATCGGGGAGTCGCTCATCCCGGAAACCTACTGGGTGCTCAAGCGGCTCAACATGCTCGAGAAGATGCAGCGGAGCCCCTTCGTCAAGAAATACAGCGTGCAGTTCGTGAACGCGAGCGGAAAACTGTCGGCGCCGTTCTACTTTCACGACAACAAGCCGCACGAATGCTCGCAGACCTGGCAGGTGGTCCGCAGCGAGTTCGACCAGATGATGCTCGACAACGCGCGCGAGCACGGCGTGGACGCGCATGAGGGCGTCCATGTGCTCGATGTGGTGTTCGAGGGTGATCGCGCCGTCGGCGTCACCATCAAGGACTCCGACGGTGCGCGCCGTGAACTGCGCGCCTCAGTCGTCGTGGACGCCAGCGGGCAGGCCGCGCTCCTTCAGAACCGCTTCAAGCTGCGCGTCTGGGATCCGATCCTGAACAAGGGCGCAATCTGGGCGTACTGGCAGGGCGCCTATCGCGATACCGGCCGCGACGAAGGGGCGACGATGGTCCTGCAGACGGACAACCGGAACGGCTGGTTCTGGTACATCCCGCAGCACGACGATGTCGTGTCGGTCGGCGTCGTGGCGCCGTTCGACTACCTGTTCAAGGGACGCGGCACGAACCACGAGAAGACGTACCTCGAGGAGGCGGACCGGTGCCCGGCGGTCAAGGCGCGCATCGCGAGCGCGAACCGGGTGACCGGGTACTTCGTCACGCGCGACTACTCGTATCGATCCACGAGGGTGGCGGGCGACGGATGGGTGCTCGTGGGTGATGCGTTCGGGTTCCTCGATCCGTTGTATTCGTCAGGCGTGCTGCTCGCGCTCAAGTCCGGCGACCTCGCCGCG
>JANNHC010000631.1:0-2901 GCA_031404215.1 Acidobacteriota bacterium | reverse complement strand
GCGTGCGGCGCCGCCGGACGCTATCGGTTCCGAATCGACGGCGCGCGGCTCCTGCTGACGCTCGCCGGCGACGACTGCGAGCCGCGGCGCATGATCCTTCACGACAGCACGTGGCTGCCAAAAAGTGTAAAGCCGGCGTTACCCGAGCGAAAGATCGTGCGCACAGGCGCGAACACCGCACCGAAACTGCCAGCCGCCGCACCGGCGAAAGGAAGCTGGCCGTCGTTTCGTGGTTCGAATGCGTCCGGCGTCGCGGACGGCCAGCGCCTGCCCGACAGCTGGAACGCCCGGACCGGCGAGAACGTCCTCTGGCGCACGTCGATTCCCGGCCTCGCGCACTCCAGCCCCGTCGTCTGGGGTGACCGCGTGTTCGTGACGAGCGCGATCAGCAGCAAGCAGAACGCGACGTTCAAGCCGGGCCTGTACGGAGACGGCGAGGCGTCCGACGATGACTCCCGCCACAAGTGGATGCTCTACGCGATCGACAAACGCACGGGGAAGATCGCCTGGGAGCGCCTCGCGTTCGAAGGGGAGCCGCGCAACAAACGGCACATCAAGTCCACCTACGCCAGCGCCTCGCCCGCGACCGACGGGCGTATTGTCGTCGCCTGGTTCGGCTCGCAAGGCGTGCACGCGTACGGTGTCGACGGCACGCCGCTGTGGCAAGTCGATATCGGCCGCGTGGACATGGGCGCGTACGACATTCCGTCGTACGAATGGGGACCGGCCAGTTCCCCGATTATCTGGAATGGGCTGGTGCTGCTGCAGTGCGATACGCAGGCCGACTCGTTCCTCCTCGCGCTCGACGCGCAGACGGGGAAGACGGTCTGGAAGACGGATCGCCAGGAGCTGCCCTCGTGGGGAACGCCGACGGTCATGTCGACCGGCGATCGCGGCGAGATCGTGACCAACGCCGCGAACTATATCCGCGGCTACGACGCGCGCACCGGTGCCGAACTGTGGCGGCTGGGCGGCAGCTCAAAAATCACGGCACCGACGCCAATCTTTGCCAATAACCTCATCATCGTGGCGAGCGGGCGCAGGCCCGAGCGGCCGATCTTTGCCGTGCGGCCTGGCGCGCGCGGCGATCTGACGCTCGCGAAGGACAAAACGAGCAGCGCGGCGGTCGTCTGGAGCAAGACCGGACGCGGCTCGTACATGCCGACGCCGCTTGTCTACGACGGCATCCTGTACGCGCTCAACAACGACGGGGTGTTCGACACCTACGAAGTGGAAACGGGGCAAGAGATTTACCGGCAGCGCCTCGATCCCGTCGGCAGCGGGTTCAGCGCATCACCCGTCGCCGCCGACGGCCGCGTCTATCTGTCGAACGAAGACGGCGAGATACTGGTCGTCGCCGCGGGCCGTGAGTTTCGCCGGATTTCGACAAACTCCATGGGTGAGCTGCTGATGGCGACGCCGGCACTGTCCGACGGCGTCATGTACGTCCGGTCCGTGTCGAGCCTGTTTGCGATTGGACAGGCTGGGAAATAAGACTCGCTGCGTGTCGCGACGACTCCGTGCCATAAACAATGATGGCCTTGATGCTGGTATGATGGCCGCATGGCCGAACGTAAAATCACGGTGCACGTCCCCGGAGACCTCCTCGAGAAGGCGCAGAAATCCTCGGGGCAGGGCATCACCGAAACCGTGCGTCAGGGGCTGCGCCTGGTCGCGGCCGGAGAAACCTTCCGCCGGGTTGCCCAGCTGCGCGGCTCGGTCAAGTTCTCGCTGGATCTCGAGCGCCTTCGCGAGGACCGCTGATGATTGCCGTCGATACGAGCTCCCTGATCGCATTTCTTGAAGGGGCTGGCGGAGCCGACACGGACATCGTTCAGTCAGCGCTCGAGCACCAGCAGCTCGTGCTGCCACCGGTCGTGCTGACGGAGTTGCTCAGCGATCCCAGCCTGCCCGCGAAAGTCAGATCGCTCCTCGCGGCTCTGCCACTGCTCGAAATACAGCCAGGTTTCTGGGAGCGCGCCGGGTTGCTGCGGGCGTCGATTCTGAAGCAACGCAGAAAGGCCCGCATCGCGGACGCGCTCATCGCCCAGACGTGCCTGGATCAGTCGGTACCGCTCGTGACGCGTGACCGCGACTTTCGACACTTCGCACGCGATGCTGGACTTCCACTCCTATAGAACGGATGTCAGACGGCGGCGCGTCACGTCAGCCCCGAGCAGGCAGGTACTGCCGCATCGTGTTCGCGAAATGCGGGAACGCCACCTCCGGCTCCTCGATTTCCGCGTGCCAGCCCTTCTCCCATTCGAAACCGTAGTAGCCCTTATAGCCGCCGCCGGACAGCACGCGGACGATTTCGCGAACCGGCACGGTACCGCTCCCGGTCAGCACGTATCGCACATCCGTCCCTTCGGGTTTCGAATCCTTCAGATGGGTGTGCCGGACGTACGACCCCAGCGCGGCAAATGTGGCCGCGGGCTGCTCCTTGCCGGCGACAAACGTATGGTGCGTATCCCAGACAAGCGCGACGTTGTCCGCCCCGGCTCCTTTCAGGATCTCCAGCAGGGTCGGCGAGTCGGTGAAGTCGCCGTGTGACTCGATCAGGATGCCGACACCGCTGCCCTTCGCGTGATCGCCGAGCGTCCGAAGCCCCTCGACGACACGCGCCATCACATCACGCCTGGATTCTCCGGGCGGAATCTTGTCGCCGAACACACGCACGTACGGGGCGCGGAGACGCTGCGCCAGGTCCACGAATCGCCGGCCTTCGTCGAGCTGCGCCGCGCGGACCTTGGGATCCGATTCGTGCATGCGCGCCGAGGCGCCGAGGTCGGAAATCTTCAGCCCGAGCGCATCCAGATCCTTGATGCTGTCGCCCAGCCTCGTGCCCGTGAACTCGGGCCGCTGGGGAAGGTCCATCTGCATCTCGATGCCGCGCAGCTC
>JANNHC010000630.1:0-3283 GCA_031404215.1 Acidobacteriota bacterium | reverse complement strand
CAGGAAATCGTTCCCGTTCCGATATTCCACGGTAATCGCCCGATCCTCGGCCTCCGCATCGGCCGGTTCGCGTACCTCACCGATTGCAGCCGCATTCCGGATGAATCGTGGCCGCTGCTCGAGGATCTCGACGTGCTGGTGCTGGACGCGCTCCGGGATACGCCGCATCCGACGCACTTTTCGCTCGGCGAAGCCGTTGAAGCCGTGCGGCGCGTCGGGCCGCGGCGCGCGTACTTTACGCACATGTCGCACCACCTTGGGCACGCTGCCACCTGCGCGCGCCTCCCTGCAAGCGTCGAGCTCGCCTATGATGGCTTGGTGATCGAGGTGGGCTCCAACCCGAGCCCTGAGGCCTGAGCCCCAAGCCCTTGCAAATTGCTCAATTTCCGGAAGATTCGCCGCCACGATGGCACAGCCCTGTGCTGGCGCTCGGAAATTTTGACGGGCTGCATCGGGGGCACATGAAAATCATCGACCGGGTGCGCCGGCGGGCGGGGGAGCGTGGCGGGACGCCGGCAGCGATGACATTCGAGCCGCATCCACCCCGAGTGCTGCGCCCCGACAAAGCCCCGCAGCTCCTGATGACCAAGGAGCAGAAGCTCGAAGCCTTGTCCCGATCCGGCATGCAGGGCGTCGCGGTGGTCCGATTCACCCGCGAGCTGTCGCAGCTGGATCCGGAGACCTTCGTCCGTACCGTGCTCGTCGATTGGCTACACGTTGTCGAAGTCTGGGTCGGGGCGAACTTTCTGTTCGGCCATGACCGTGCGGGCACGTTCACGGTCCTCCGTACGCTTGGATCGCGTTACGGATTTCGGGCGGAGAAAATCGACCCCGTCCGGTACAAGGACTTCGTCGTCAGCAGCACCCGGATCCGCCGGCTCCTCTCCGAGGGGCGCGTGGATGAAGCGGGCGCGCTGCTCGGGCACCATTACTTCATCGACGGCACAGTGGTCCGTGGCGCCGGCCGCGGACGCGAGCTGGGATTTCCGACCGCGAACCTCGATACCGCGAACGAGCTGGTGCCGCCGGCGGGTGTGTATGCCACGACCGTCACGCTCGACGGCGTCCTGCACCCGGCCATCACGAATATCGGCGTGCGACCCACGTTTGGCGATGTGGACCACGTGATCCTCGAAACTCACATCTTCGATTTCGAGCGGGATCTCTACGGGACGGCCGTTCGCTTGTCGTTCCTGCAGCGGCTGCGTGACGAGCGTGCCTTTCCCGATGTCGATGCGCTCCGCGTCCAGATCGATGCCGATTGCCGCATGGCGCGCCGGCTGTTCGGCCGCATTTCGCTGTAGAATCGTCCTCATGTCTCAATCGACGGGCCGCGCGCCTGGCGACATGGTGCTGCGGTTGTCGGTCCCGGCCGGGGGCGACCTGCGCCCACTGGCGACCGACGTGGCCACGCGAGTGGCGGAGTATCTCGGCAACCGGGCGCCCGACGGCGCCTCGGTGGCGGCCGCGCTCGACGGCGTTGCCGCGCTCGTGGCGCCGGCCACGAGCGACGCCCAAATCACCTTCGACTTCCGGGAAGTCAACGGCGAGCTGCTAATCGAGGCGCACTGCGGCAGCCGATCGTCCGAGGTCCGTTGCCCGCTGCCCGCCTGACGCTCGGCGTCTGCGGCGCCCCTCATCGCCTGTGATTCCGATGCGTTTGTACAACACCCTTACCCGCCGCGACGAGGCGTTTGCGCCGTCCCGCGACAACGTCGTCCGGATGTACACCTGCGGGCTGACGGTCTATGCGCGCGGGCATATCGGCAATTTCCGGACGTTCGTCTCGCTCGACGTGCTGCGGCGGGCGCTCAAGTACGAAGCCGGCTATGGCGTCCGTCAGGTCATGAATTTCACCGACGTGGACGACCGGACCATTCTCGAGTCGCAGAAGGCGGGCGTCCCGCTCCGCGAATACACGACGCGATACGTGGACGCGTTCCGGCAGGACGCGAGCGCGCTCGGGCTCGAACCCGTCGAGGAGAACCCGCGCGCGACCGACCCGGAGAATCTGGCCGCGATGGGCGACACCATCAAGGCGCTCGAGGAGAACGGCCACACGTACCGCAGCGACGGGTCGATCTACTTCAGGATTTCGACATTTCCCGACTACGGCAAGCTGGCGCATCTGGATCATTCGGGGATCAAGAGCGGCGCGCGGATCGATTCGGACAAGTACGACAAGGAAAACGCCCGCGACTTCGTGTTGTGGAAGGCGACCAGGGAGGGGGAGCCGACCTGGGACCCCGGCATCGGTCCCGGCCGTCCTGGCTGGCACATCGAGTGCTCGGCGATGGCGCTACGGCTGCTGGGTCCGTCGCCCATCGACATCCATGCGGGTGGCGTTGATCTGATTTTTCCGCATCACGAGAACGAGATCGCACAAAGCGAAGGCGCGACTCGCCAGCCGTTCTCGCGGTTCTGGGTGCACGTCGAGCACCTGATGATCGACGCGGGCCCGGAGGAGGAGACCAAGGGCCCCGAGAAGATGTCGAAGTCGCTTGGCAACGTCTACAACCTGCAGGACATCGTCGAGCGCGGCTTCCGTCCGTCCGCGCTGCGGTACCTCTATCTCGGCGTGCACTATCGCAAGCAGTTGAAGTTCTCGTGGACCGCGATGTCGCAGGCGGAAGAATCACTGAAGCGCCTGCTGGACTTTCTCGCGCGGCTCGACACGCTTCGCGCGCGCGAGCCGAATCCCGCGATTGCCGAGCGGCTGCAGGAGGCGGTCGCGGCCTTCTCCGGGCACATCAGGAGCGACGTGAACGCCGCCGCGGCGATCGGGGTCATGTTCGATCTCGTGCGCGCGTTGAACTCGGCGATAGACGGGGGAGAACTGGGCGCGGACGATGCCGCCGCCGTTCGCGCCACGTTCGACCGCTTCGACCAGGTGCTCGGCGTGCTGGCGCTCCGCCGCGCCGAAGACGAGCGTCCGCCCGTGCCGGTCGAGGAAATCGAGCGGCTCATCGAGGGCCGCCGCGCCGCCAGGCTCGCCCGCAACTTCGCCGAAGCCGATCGCATACGCAAGGACCTCGACGCTCGCGGCATCGTCCTCGAAGACACGGGTTCGACGACCAGGTGGAAGCGGAAGTAGCTCACCCCTCAGGATGAGGGATTAGGGATTAGGGATCAGGTTAGGGATTGAGGATTGAGGATTGAGGATTGAGGATTGAGGATTGAGGATGAGGCATCACGATGAGGGATGAGGCATTCACCACCTGGAAAACCACCCCCGGCGACGAGCGCGGACGCATCCTGCGCCGCTGGAACGACCTGATCCTGG
>JANNHC010000629.1:0-24928 GCA_031404215.1 Acidobacteriota bacterium | reverse complement strand
ACGGTGATGGACGAGCCGACGCGCGCACCGCGCTCTCGACCGGTTGGGGCGTTCACGTCGCGCTGCTCGGGCACGACATGCACGGTTTGCAGATCGGACCGGCGCACGGGGCCCTGATCGCCAAGCGCGGCGACGTAGCCGTGAATCCGGAGTCCGCCCGCGTCCTTGCGAATTTCGATGAGATCCGGCCGCTCGCCGAACAGCTGAAAAAACCGCTCGCCGAGGCTCGCTGTGGGTGGGCACGCGAGCAGCGTCCGGCTACCGCTCGTCAACGTGAAGCCGGTCTCCGGATACGCGAGCGCCATCTGCGTGACGAGCCGCGAGACCTGCGCCGATTCCGCGGTATCGGACTTGAGAAACTTGCGCCGCGCGGGAAGCGTGAAAAACAAATCGGCGACCTCGATCGACGTGCCTTCCGGCGCACCGACCTCGCGCTCCGACGAGATGATCCCGCCGTCCACGACGATCTCCGTCCCGCTCGCACTGCCGCGCGCCCTCGTCCGTAACGTAAAATGCGACACCGATGCAATGCTCGGCAGAGCCTCGCCTCGAAACCCGAGCGTTCGGATGGCTCCCAGGTCGTCCGGGCTCGTGATCTTGCTCGTCGCGTGTCGCTCGATCGCCAGCCTCGCATCCTCCGGCTCCATGCCTTCCCCGTCGTCCTCCACCCGTAAGCGTTTTTTGCCGCCACGTTCGATCGCGATCGCAATACGGGTAGCGCCCGCGTCGAGCGCGTTCTCGACAAGCTCCTTGACCACCGATGCCGGCCGTTCGACGACTTCGCCGGCGGCAATCTGGTTCGCGAGGTGAAGCGGAAGCCGATGGATACGAGCCATGTTTCGTACGACGCTCTCCCTGCTACTCCTGCGACGTGCTCGTCGTTCGACGTGCGACGTGCGCGTAGTAACGCTCGACGCACCGATCCAGCACCCAGGACGCACGCGCGCCGCTGTCGGCGGTGGACGCGCAGCGGCCGGTGCCTCGGAGCTCGTCCACGATCGACTGGATGAGCGGCTGGTGCACGTGCGGAGGATTCCGCACCTCGTGCACGTGGGTCTTCCCCCCAGCCATGACGACGACATCAACATCGGCGAAGACAGACGTTGTGAGCTGCCCCGTCGTGCCGGCGATCCGCATCTCGTCGGCCGTGTGGCCCGCGTTGAAGTTCCAGATGCCAGCTCCAACGGCGCCACTCTCGACGTGAAACGCCGCGCTCGTCACATCCTCTGCCGCATAGCTACCGCCCGTGTTGGTCGCAAAGCCTGACACATCGTCGATACGCCCCAGCAGGAAGTCGATCAGATCAACACTGTGCGACGCCAGGTCGAAGAAGGGTCCTGCACCAGCGACAGCCGTATCGAACCGCCAGGCGTTCGCCTGCTCTCCTGTCGCCAGGCGATCGAAGACCTGCACCTGGACCGAGGTGACCCGGCCGATGGCGCCCTCCGACAGGAGCCGGCGGACCAGCTGGAAACGAGGGAGCGCGCGACGATAGTATGCGACCCACAAGGGCCGGCGTGCGACACGGAAGGCTTCGACCATCCGCACGCACTCGGGATGATCGATCGCCATTGGCTTCTCAACGAGGCACGCCTTGCGCGCGGCCGCCACGTCGAGGGCCAGCGCGCAGTGGCTGGATGGCGGGGTCGCGATATAGACAGCGTCGATATCAGGATCGCTGATGAGCGCGGCCGCGCTCGCGTGCACGACCGGCACACCGTGGCGACTGGCGAAGTCCTCAGCCTTGGCTCGGTCGCGCCGTGTGACCGCACGCAGTGTTGAATGCGCGGCCTTCTGGAATCCGGGGCCGCTCTTGACCTCGGCGACATCGCCGCAGCCGATTATGCCCCATCGCACAGTGTCCATCTCGTCGAATCCCACACCGGACGTTTGCTCAAGCCGGAGACGACGGCGGTGTCAGATCCAGCGCTTGCGCCGAAAGAAGCCCAGCATCGTCCCGGAGATGAGGACCATAATCGCCACGACCCACCAGAACTGCGCGACGTCCCCACCTGGAAAATCCGGCAGCGCGACGTTCATGCCGTACATTCCGGTGAGGACCGTCAGGGGCATGAACAGCGTCGCGATGATCGTCAGCACCTTCATCACCTGATTCAACTGGTTCGACACCGCGGACAGGTGGGCGTCCAGGATGCTCGTAATCCGATCCTGGAAGAACATCGCTTCGTCCGACAACCTGACCAGATGGTCGTGAACGTCCCGGAACCCATACGCCAGCTGTTCGTTGATGAGCGGAAACTCCCTCCGGGCGAGTCGGCCCACGGCGTCGCGCTGCGGCAGCACGACCTGGCGCAGCGACGAGATGTCCTTCTTGAAGTTGAGGATTCGCCTGGCGAGTTGCGTATTGGGCTTCTCGAACACCTCGCTCTCGAGCTCGTCGAGCGTCTCCGAGAGTTTGTCGACCTCGGGGCGGTAGTTGTCGACCATGGTGTCGATGATGCGGTAGAGCAGCATGCCGGGCCCTTCGCCGAGGATCCGGTTGTCCCGGCCGCACGCGTTGCCGACTCGTCCAATCGATCGCGACACGCCCGGATGGACGGTGACGAGGAACTGCGCGCCCAGAAAGAAGTCGACGTCCTTGGTGCGGAAGCAGTGCTCGGACGCGCTGAAGTCGATGCCGTGGAGGATGAGATAGAGGTGGTCGCCGTACGATTCGATTTTCGGATGGTGCAGTTCGCTGAGCGCGTCCTCGACAGCCAGCTCGTGAAAGTGAAAGACGTCGGTCAGGATTCGCGATTCTTCCGGGGTGGGTTGATCGAGATCGACCCACACCGACACGCCACTCTCCGGCTTGAGCCAGGCCGGGTCCACCTGATCCACGCAGTGGGTGGACCCGCCCTCGTGTTTGTAAACGGTGATCAATCCCCGACCTTGACCGCGAGCGCCGCCTGCGCCGCGGCCAGCCGCGCGACCGGCACGCGGTAGGGCGAGCAACTCACGTAATCGAGCCCCGCCTTCTCGAAGAAGTGGATGGACGAGGGATCCCCGCCGTGCTCGCCACAGATCCCGACCTTGAGCGACGGCCGCGCCGCGCGCCCTTTCTGGACCCCCATCATCACGAGCGCCCCGACGCCGATGGTGTCGATCGTCGCGAACGGATCTTTGTCGAGGATCTTCTTGTCCTGGTAGGCGCCCAGGAACTTGCCGATGTCGTCGCGCGAGAACCCGAAGGTGAGCTGCGTCAGGTCGTTCGTGCCGAACGAGAAGAACTGCGCCTCGAGCGCGATCTCGTCCGCCGTCACCGCGCCGCGCGGCACCTCGATCATCGTCCCGACGAGATACTGGATCTTGATCCCCTGCTCCTTCATGACCTCCGCCGCCACGCGCTCGACGACCGCCTTCTGGTCGCGCAGCTCCTTCACGTGGCCGACGAGCGGAATCATGATCTCGGGGACGCACTTGGTCCCCTCCTTGGCGAGCTTGCAGGCCGCCTCGATGATCGCCCGGGTCTGCATCTCGGTGATCTCGGGATACGTGATGCCGAGCCGGACGCCGCGGTGGCCGAGCATCGGGTTGAACTCGTGCAGCTGCTCGACCCGGCGGAGCAGCTTGTGCTTCTCGTCGAGCTCCTTCCCGCTCTTCCCCGTCGCTTCCATCTTCGCGATCTCGACCATCAGATCTTCGCGCTTCGGCAGGAACTCGTGCAACGGCGGGTCGATCGTGCGAATCGTGACCGGCGTGCCGTGCATCGCCTTGAACACGCCGTAGAAATCCTCGCGCTGCAGCGGCAGCAGCTCGTTGAGCGCCTTGCGCCGATCCGATTCGTTGTCGGCCAGGATCATCTTCTGGACGATCGGAATGCGGCCTTCGCCGAAGAACATGTGCTCGGTCCGGCACAGGCCGATGCCGCGCGCGCCGAACCGGTAGGCCGTTTCCGCCTGGTCCGGCTGGTCGGCGTTCGCGCGGATGCCGAGGCGGCGGTACTTGTCCGCCCACGACAGCAGCTTCTCGAAGCGCTGGTAGACGTCCGACTTCTCGGGCTTCAACTCTCCCGCGACCACCTGCAGGATCTCGCTCGGCTGGGTCGCAACCTGACCGATCTTGACTTCACCGCTGAGCCCGTCGAACGAGACGAAGTCCCCTTCCCGGATCGTCTTGTCGCCGATGATGCAGGTCTTCGCGGCTTCCGCGATCTCCAGCGAGCCGGCGCCGACGATCGAGGGCTTGCCCATCTGCCGGCCGACCACCGCGGCGTGCGAGGTCATCCCGCCCGTCGCCGTGAGGATGCCCTGCGCCACGAACATGCCGTGAATGTCGTCCGGCACCGTCTCCTTGCGGACGAGAATTACTTTCTTCCCCTGCCGCGTCCACTCGACCGCATGATCGGCCGTGAAGACCGCCTGCCCCGACGCCGCGCCCGGCGACGCGGGCAGGCCCTTGGTGGCCACCGGCAGCACCTTCCAGGCCTTCGGATCGAAGATCGGCGCCAGCAACTGGGAGACCGATTCCGGATCCACCTGCAGGACCGCTTCCTTTGGCGAGATCAGCTTCTCGGCGACGAGATCGGTGGCGATCATGACGGCGGCGTAGCCCGTGCGCTTGCCGTTACGCGTCTGCAGCATGTACAGCCGGTCGTCCTGAATCGTGAACTCGAAGTCCTGGATGTCCTTGTAATGCTTCTCCAGCCGGGACGTGATCGACCGCAGCTCCTTGTAGGCCTTCGGCAGCACGTTGTGCAGCTCGCTGATCGGCTGCGGCGTCCGGACACCTGAGACCACGTCTTCTCCCTGGGCGTTCACCAGAAATTCGCCGTAGAACTCGTTGGCGCCGGTGGCCGGGTTCCGGGTGAAGCCGACCCCCGTGGCCGACCGGTCCCCCATGTTGCCGAATACCATCGCCTGCACGTTGACCGCCGTGCCGATCGAATCGGGGATCTCGTAGATGCGGCGGTACTCGATCGCGCGGGCGTTGTTCCACGAGCGAAACACGGCGTCGCGCGCGCCGCGCAGCTGCTCGAGCGGGTCCTGCGGGAAGTCGCGCTTGGTTTTCGCCTTGACGACCTCCTTGTAACGCACGACCACTTCCTGGAGACCGGACTCGTCGAGTTCGGTGTCCGTATGCGCACCGCGCGCGTGCTTGATCTCCTCGAACTTCTTCTCGAACGCGTCCTTCGGAATCTCGAGGACGACGTTGCCAAACATCTGGATGAAGCGGCGGTAGCTGTCGTACGCGAAGCGTCCGTTGCTGGTGCGCGCCTTGAGCCCTTCAACGGTCCTGTCGTTGAGGCCGAGGTTCAGGATCGTGTCCATCATGCCCGGCATGGAGAACTTCGCGCCCGAGCGCACGGACACGAGCAGCGGGTTCTTCACGTCTCCCAGCTTGGCGCCGGCCGCTTTTTCGAGCTTGGCCAGGTTGTCGAGCATCTGCTTCTCGACCGGCGCCGGGGTCTTGCGCCCTTCCTTGTAATACAGCATGCAGGCGCCCGTCGAAATCGTGAACCCCGCGGGCACGGGAAGGCCGGCGTTGGTCATCTCGGCCAGGCCGGACCCCTTGCCGCCGAGCGTGTCCTTCATCGAGCGGTCGCCGTCCGCCTTGCCGTTGCCGAAAAAGTAAACGTACTTGCTGGTCCTGGCCGCGGGCGCCATCTTCTTCGTTGCCGTTGCTTTACGTGCGAGCTTCTTCGCCATGTCGATTGCCTACTCCGTTTGAGGAATGATCTCCGAAATGTCCGCGAGATGCAGGATGAGGTCGCGCAGATCCGCCATGAGCGTCAGCCGCGCGTGTCTGACCCGCACGTCGTCTGCCATCACGAACACCTCGGTGAAGAACCGATCGACGGCCGCGCGAAGGCCGGCGATGTCGATGAACGCGGCGCGATAGTCGCTGCGCGCCGCCGCGGCCTCGATACGGGGCCGGCGTAAGTCGAGTTCCTCCACGAGCGCGCGTTCGGCGGGCTCGACGAGCGCGCTCCGATCGAGCGGCGCGTCCTCGTGAAGTGCTTTCGCCTGTCCTGGGCCTGTCGAAGGGGCAATGTTCTTCACGCGCTTGAAGAGCACCGCCAGCGCCTGGAAGTCCTCGGAGGCGCGCATGCCCTGAATCGCTTCCGCGACGCGCCGCGCGCGCAACGGGCTGACGTCCCCCGCGGGTGTGGCGGCTCGGACCACGTCGCCCGGAAAGCCGCGCTGCTCGAGCGCGAACCGGACGCGCTCGACGGCAAAGGCCAGCGCCGCCTGCGCCGCCTCCTCCGTCCAGGCGCCCGTCGAGTCCGGCGCGTGCGTCGCGGCGCGGGCGAGCAGTGGCGCCAGCCAGACCTCGCGATCAACCCCGGTGAGCTGCGGTAGATCCATCAGGATGCGCACGGCCCCTTGCGTCTGGCGACGCAGGCCGAACGGATCGCGGGAGCCGGTCGCCCGTTCGCCGGCTCTCGACAACGAGACAAACGTATCCAGCTTGTCCGCGAGCGAGACGGCGGCCCAACTCAAAGCCGCGGCGCCGAGTTGCTCGCGCGACGGCGGGGCATCCGCCTCGACGCCGATCGGCAGGTACTGATAATAGATGGCCTTCCAGACCTGCTCCGGCAACCCTTCCTGCCGGGCGTAGATCCCGCCGATCGTCCCTTGCAGCTCGGTGAACTCGAAGACCATGTCGGTCGTCAGGTCAGCCTTGGCGAGCCGGGCCGCCGTTGACGCATGGGGCACATCGGCGGCACTCCCCAGTGCGTGGCCGGCGATCCACCCGGCGAGCCCCGAGATACGCTCGGCCTTGTCGCGGTAGCTCCCGAGCTTCTTGTGGAAGAGGACGGTGTGCAGACGATCGAGCCGGGCCTCGAGCGGGGTCTTCCGATCCGCCTCCCAGAAAAACTTGGCGTCGCGCAGCCGCGCCGTCACGACGCGCTCGGCGTTCTTCGCGATCAGCCGCTCGTCGGAAGGCTGGGTGTTCACCACCGCGAGAAACGCTTCCTTCAGGTCACCGGTGGTGGTCATCACCGGGAAGTAATGCTGGTGGTGCACCAGCGTGGTCGTCAGCACTTCCTGTGGCAGCGCGAGAAATCCGCGGTCGTAGAACCCCGCCACCACACCGGGGTATTCGACGAGATCGGCCACTTCTTCAATGAGTGCGGCGTGTTCCTTCAGGTGGACGCGCCCGCCGAGCCGCCGCGCGTGCGATTCGAGCTCGCGGGCGATGCGATCGCGCCGCTCGGCATGGCTCAGCACGACAAAGTGCTCGGCGAGGCGCGCCTGGTACTCGTCGAAACTGCGCACCTTGATCGACCGGCCGGCCCGGCCGCTTGTCGCGAGAAACCGATGGCCGTACGTCAGGGGCCCTGATTCGACGTCGAGGACCTGGGCCCCCGCCGCGCCAGGCGTCCGGCCAATCGTGAACGGCACGACGCGTCCGCCGTACAGGAACAGCAGCCACCGGATCGGACGACCGAACAGAAACTCGCCATGGCCGTCGTCCAGCTTCGCATCCCAATGCATCTGCTTGGGAAATGAAAGGTCTCGAAGGACGCCGCCAAGCAGATCCGGCAGCGCATCCACCGCGCTCTTCCCCCGCTGACGTTTGTGGAACGCGAGGTACTCGCCTTTCGGCGTCCCGATCCGCGACAGCTGCTCGAACGCCACGCCCTGCTTCCTGGCAAAGCCGAGCGCCGCCGGTGTCGGCGCGCCGTCAATTCCGAAGGCCGCGGACACGGGAGGACCGCTGACGACCTCCTCGAGGTCATCCTGCCGCTCGGCGATTTTTGCGACGCGGGCGGTCAACCGCCGCGGCGTGCTGAAGCTCTCGACCGGTGCGCCGGGCGCGATACGGAGTTCGGTGAGGCGTGCGCCGACGCGTTCGGCCAGCTGCCGCGTCAGCGCCGGCAGCCACGCCGCCGGCAATTCCTCGACACCGATTTCGATCAACAGTTCCCGGTCCATCAGGCCGTGTCCCCCACCCAATGCTTCGCGATCGCGACCGCCAGCTGCCGCACCCGGAGGATGTAGGCCGTGCGTTCGGTGACGCCAATGCCGCCGCTCGCATCGAGCAGGTTGAACATGTGCGAACACTTCAGGCAGTAGTCGAGCGCGGGGAGCGGCAGGGCGCTGCGCAGCAGCGTCTGTGACAGCCCGTAGTACTTGTCGAACAGGTCGCGATGCAGCGCGTGGAGATCGGCGGCCGGCATGTCGATCTGACCGAACGCGTACTTCGACTGCTCCACTTCGTCCCGGTGCCGCACGTCGCGATACGTGACCCCGGACGTCCACTCGAGATCGAACACGTCGTCCACGTCCTGGAGCGCCATCGCGAAGCGCTCGATGCCGTACGTCAACTCGACCGAGATCGGCGCGAGATCGACGCCCCCGGCCTGCTGGAAGTACGTGAACTGCGTGATCTCCTGACCGTCGAACAAGACCTGCCAGCCGATGCCCCAGGCGCCGAGCGTAGGCGATTCCCAGTTGTCTTCCTCGAAGCGCACGTCGTGCGCGCGCAGGTCGATGCCGCAGGCCTCCAGGCTCTGCAGGTAGAGCTGCTGGACGTCGTCTGGCGCCGGCTTGAGGATGACCTGGAACTGCTGGTGCTTGAACAGGCGGTTCGGGTTTTCGCCGAAGCGGCCGTCCGCGGGACGCCGTGAGGGTTGTACGTACGCGACCCTCCAGTGGGAGGGTCCGAGCACGCGGAGAAACGTCTCGGGATGCATCGTGCCTGCGCCCATTTCGATGTCGAGCGGCTGCTGGAGCAGGCAACCCCGGGAGGCCCAGAATTCCGAGAGCGTGAAGATGAGTTGCTGCAGTGTGACCATTCGAGTCACCGGGCGTGGCGCATCTCGCGCAGCACCCGGGCGGATTTCAGTTCCTTTTCGAGATGCAGGGTCAACAGGCGCCGGTGGACTGCTTCGAGCTCGCGCGCCGAGTGCGCCTGGAGCGGAAGCGCCTCGATCCGATCCGGCGCGGTCGCTCCCGCCGCCTTGAGAAACTTCAACGCCTCCAGGCCGACGCTCGCGCCGCCTGCCGGCGCACAGGCCGGACACACAAAGATATCGTCCCTGGCCGGCATTACCGCGCCGCCGAGGAGCGGCTCCGCGCATCCCGGACACGACACGAGCGACGGATAGACGCCCTGGAGACGCAACAGCCAGTACTCGAAGTACCGCGCCAGCGGCTCCACCGGGGCTCCCATCGCGATCGCCTCGGTCATCGAGCATCCGAGGCGATAGAGGCGTTCGTCCGCGTGCGCCTCGGGAGCCCACTCATCAATCAGCTCCGCGAAATAGCCGACGTGCCCAAGCGCGTCGCCACTGGCCGCCGAGAGCGGCGACCGGGTCGGCTCGACGTAATTGATCCGCACGAGATCGCGCTGCTCACGTTCGTAATACGCAACCCCGGCACGTGTCATCGGCTCGAGCGCCCCGATGAACCGCGAACGCGCCCGCCGGGCGCCTTTTGCGACGCCTCGCTTCTTTCCGCGGTCGCGCGTCAGGAACACGACAATCCGATCCGCCTCACCCAGCTTGTAGGTCCGCAGGATGAGCGCTTCGGAAGTGTAAACCGGCATCAATCATCAATCGGCAATCAGCAATCATTCTACCCCGAGTGGTGCAGGTACTTGATGAACACCGTCGCCAGCCCCAGGAATGAAAGGAAGCCGAACATATCGGTGAACGTCGTGATGAAGACCGCTGACGCCAGCGCCGGATCGACTTTCAGAGCCCGCAGCGCGAGGGGAATAATGGTTCCGGCCGTCGCCGCCACGAACATGTTGATAATCATCGCCATCGCCAGGATGCCCGCGAGCATTCGATCGCCGTTGAACAGCCAGACGACGATGCCGCCCACGATTCCGCAGGCGATCCCGTTCCCGATGCCCACCGCGGCTTCCTTGAACAGCGCCTTTCGCGAGTTGCTCCACGTGAGCTCGCCGAGCGCAATGCCCCGGACGATGACCGTCAGCGTCTGGGTCGCCGCATTGCCTCCCATGCCGGCCACGACGGGCATGAAGACGGCGAGCGCGACGACCGCGTCGATCGTCTTCGTGAACAAGGCGACCACCGAGGCCGCGAGAAAGGCCGTCGCGAGATTGACGAGAAGCCAGGGGAGCCGTTTCCGGAGCGACTCCGACGCCTTGGTGAACACACGGTCGTCGCCCGCGACGCCCGCGAGGCGATACACGTCCTCGGTCGCCTCGTCCTTGATAACGTCAATCACGTCGTCTACCGTGATGACGCCGGCGAGCTTGTTCTCCTCATCCAGGACCGGTATCGCCAGCAGGTTGTACGACGCCACCAGCCGCGCAACTTCTTCCTGGTCCGTGTCGGCGCGGACGCTGATGAGATCGGTCGTCATGATCCGCTTGAGCGGCGTGTCGGGCGCCACGAGGAGCAGCCGTCGCAGCGAGACGACGCCGACGAGGTGGCGGCGCGCGTCGATCACGTAGAGATAGAAGACGACCTCGACGTCCCGCGATCCCTGCAGGGCCGTGATCGATTCCCCGGCGGTCATGTCCTCCGAGAGGGCAAAGACCTTCGGGTTCATGATGCGTCCCGCGGTCTGCTCTTCGTATTCGAGCAGATCGCCGACGTCGCCGCCGGCGGGGCGCTTCTGCAACAGCTCCAGGACCGCCGCCGAGAGTTCTTCCGGCAGGTAGTCGATCAGGGCGGCCGCATCGTCTGACGGCAATTCCTGCGTCAACTTGACGATTTCGTCCGCGGACCGGTCCGCCAGGACCTTGGCGCCCGCCTCGGGTCCGAGCTCGCTCAACGCCTCCATCGCCAGCTTCGTATTGCGCTCGGCGAGGAGCGTGAACGCCGACTGGCGCTCCTTGGCGGGAAGCTCCGAGAACATCTGCGCGAGGTCGGCCGGGTGCTGCTTCTGGAGCAGGTTCACCAGATTGGCGGTCGCCCCCATGCGCATGAGGCGCTTCACGGAGTCGAGTACGACATCAAGCTTGCGCTGGGACATAAGGAGGTCCGACCCGATGAGTGGTAACCATCCAATTTAGCACACGGATACCCGATACCGGATTCCTTCAGCGTGTAATCGGACGGGCCAGCGGAAGCTGCGGCACCAGAACGGCCAACACCACGACGAGCCCGATCACTTTCTCGCGCATGCCATCACCGTCGCCAAGCCCCCTTGGCCCCCTTGGCACTCTTGGCACTCTTCGCACCCCGGGCACCCCGGGCACTCCCGGCGTCCCTGCCGTCCCCCTTCGTATTCGCCCTCGGCACTCCGATATCGTCGAGCACGCGGTCGTTATCGCGCCAGTCGGGATTCACTTTGACGCGCAGATCGAGGAACACCTTCGTGCCGAAGAACTTTTCGAGATCCAGGCGGGCCTCCGTGCCGATCTGCTTGATCATGCCGCCGCCCCGCCCGATGATGATCGGCTTCTGCGACTCCGTCTCCACGAAGATCGTGCAATACAGGCGCAGCAGGCGATCGCGCTCTTCCTCGTCGAATTCGTCCACGACCACCGCTGTCGAGAACGGCAGCTCCGCGCGGGTGTGCTGCAGCACTTTCTCCCGCACTGTTTCCGCGACGAGCGCGCGCTCGGGCTGATCCGTGAGGTAGTCGGCCGGAAATCCCGGCTCCCCCTCCGGCAGATGCTCGAGCAGGACCTGCTCCAGGTGCTCGACGCCGTCTCCCGTCGCGGCCGACACCGGAACGATCGCGGCGAACTCGTGCCATCGCTGCACCTGTTCCATCAGCGGCAACAGCTTCGACTTCGCCACGAGATCGATCTTGTTCAGTACGAGAATCGCGGGGACCTTGAGCTGTTGGAGGAGGTTCGAGACGTATTCGTCGCCATGGCCGGGCCTCGTTGACGCGTCGAATACGAGGACCACGACATCCACCTCGCGGAGCGTGTCCACGGCGGCGTCCACCATGCGAACGTTCAGGCGGTGCAGCGGCCGGTGGATGCCGGGCGTATCGACGAACACGACCTGGCCGGTCTCGTAGTTCTTCACCGCGAGTATCCGGTTCCGGGTCGTCTGGGGTTTGTCGGACACGATCGCGACCTTCTCGCCGATGATGCGATTGAGCAGCGTGGATTTGCCGGCGTTCGGCCGGCCGACGAGCGCCGCATAGCCTGTCTTCGCCATCGTGGTCAGATCTCGATTGTCCCGGGTTCAGCGTAACTGATGACATTTGGGTGCATCAGAGGATTTCGTGACGGGCGCCCCGCGACCGCGCGACACCAGGATCTGACCTTCACGCGGCGGCGAGACGCATGCGGACTTTGTGGATGCGGCGCCGCTCGGCTTCGAGCACCTCGATGTGCAAGCCGTCGATTTCAAAGGTCTCGCCCACGGCCGGCACGCGGCCCACGCGCGTGAGCACATAACCGCCGACGGTTTCAAACCCCTCCGGCTCGATTTCGACACCAAGCCGATCGCGCACTTCGTCGATGTTCACCTTGGCGCTGAAGACGAACGAGCCCTGCCCTTCGTCTGCCACCGGTTCGGTTTCGACGTCGTACTCGTCGCGAATCTCACCGACGATCTCCTCGAGTAAATCCTCAATCGTCACGAGTCCCGCGGTGCCGCCGTACTCGTCCACCACGATCGCGATCTGCACCTGCTTGCGCTGGAACTCCTTGAGCATCTCGGCGACCCGCTTGGTCTCCGGCACGAACGTCGCCGGCCTGATGAACCGCGCGAGATCGGGCTGGAGCGGCGCCTGTCCGGACTCCGGCGGGTCGAGCCTGATCAGATCCTTGATGAACACGAATCCAACGATGTTGTCGAGGTTCTCCTTGTAGACGGGGATGCGCGAGTATTCCTGGTCGCGAAAGAGCGCCCGGAGCTCGTCGAACGTCGCCGCGGCCCGGACCGCGACCATGTCCGGGCGAGGGGTCATCACTTCGCGGACGAGCGTGTCGCCGAAATCGACGATCGACTGCAGCAGACGCCGTTCATCCCCTTCGATCAGCCCCTGTTCTTCGCTCGCCGGGAGATAGGCTTGCGCGACTTCTCCGCTGTCGGCTTCGGCCGGCGCGCTATTCGTGCTGTTCGCCTCGGCGCGATCCCGCCGGCCTTCCGTGGCGATGAGCCGCACGAGGCTGCCGGTCAGCGGATGCAGCGCGCGCGCGGCGACGTCGAACGGCGGCAGCAGCACCTCGAGCACGCGCTCCGGATTGTGCCGGACGATGAGGAGGGGCAGGACATGCTCGCAGAGGAGGATGAAAATCGCGACGAACAGCAGGAGCATTCCGATCGAGTTGAAACCTGCCCGCCCCGTCAGGATCGCGATGAACATCGTGGCCAGCGAGAAGATGATGCCGAGGAGCAGCCTCGCGGGCACGAACAACTGGATGGGATCCTCGAGATAGAAGCCGAGGCGATCGTCGCGGCCGCCGCGCTCGGCCATGAGGCGCAGCGAGAGCCGCATCAAGGCGCTGAACGCGGTCTCGATGGTGCCGACGTAGACGGCGGCAATCGCGAGCAGGAAGAGCAGCAGGGGCGTCATGCGATCGTCCGGCTAACGCCGCGCTCCAGTCCGCCGCCGGCCGCTGGCGCGCTCGATCAGGCCCGCCGCGAGCCCACCCTTGCGCCGCAGTCTCGCCTCGACCCGCGCCATCCGGCCCGCGTCGCTCGTGTGGGCGTGATCGTAGCCGGCCAGATGCAGGAGCCCGTGCAGCGCGAGGACACGAAGCTCCGTCTGGTAAGAATGTCCGGCATCCCGCGCCTGGCGGCGCGCGACTCCGGTCGCAATTACGATGTCGCCCATTTCGGGATCCGGGATCCGGCCCTGGGTCTTCGAGCCCGGAGGCCCGAGCCCCGGATCCCGCTCTCCGCCCCCCCCAAACGACAAGACGTCCGTGACGGCGTCGTTCTTCCGGTACAGGCGATTGAGCTTCCGGATGTGCGCGTCGGTGACGAGCCCCACGGCGACCTCCCCCCGCGCGCGTGTAGGCGCCACCGAGGCAAGCCATCGCGAGAGACCGCCGTCGCGGACGGGCCGCCCGCGTCCGTCCGTCACGGACACCCGCAGGAGTTCGCTCGATCGCCGGCCCCGCGCGCCCCCGCGGGACGCCGGCCGTCGATTACTGTCGGGATCCACCGTACGCTTCGTACGCCTTCACGATCTGCTGCACGAGCGGATGCCGCACCACATCTTTGTCGTCGAAATGAATGAACGAAATGCCGGCAACATTCCCGACGACCTTCATCGCCTCGACGAGCCCGGACTGGCGTGCGGTTGGCAGATCGATCTGCGTGATGTCCCCGGTGATCACGGCCTTCGAGCCGAAGCCCAGCCGCGTCAGGAACATTTTCATCTGCTCGGCGGTCGTGTTCTGCGCTTCGTCGAGAATGACGAACGCGTCGTTGAGCGTCCGGCCACGCATGAACGCGATCGGCGCGACCTCGATCGTGCCCCGCTCGAGCAGGCGATCGGCGCGCTCGATCTCCATCATGTCGTACAGCGCGTCGTAGAGCGGGCGCAGGTACGGATTGACCTTTTCCTGAAGATCGCCCGGAAGAAAGCCGAGCTTCTCGCCGGCTTCGACCGCCGGACGCGCGAGGATGATTCGGCTGACCCGCTTCCCCAGGAGGAACGCCACGGCCTGCGCCATGGCGAGATACGTCTTGCCCGTACCGGCCGGACCAATGCCGAAGACGATGTCGTGCTGATCGATCGCGTCAAGATACCGGCGCTGGTTGACGCTCTTGGGCATCACCTGCCGCTTGCCGGACGTCCGGGCGGGACCGCGCAGGAAATAATCGGCGAGATCGACCTTCTCGTCCTGCGCAACAAGCTGCGACGCGGTTTTCACGTCCCCTTTGCCGAGCTTGTAGCCGCCACGGATGAGCCCGCCGAGCTGCTCAATCACCCGCTCCGCGCGCGCGACGTCGGCCGCTTCCCCCTCGACCATCAACTCGTGGCCATTCGTGCGGATTCGCACGGTGAACTGCCCTTCAAGCTGTTTGAGGTTCTCGTCGAACGTGCCGAAGAGCGATTCCGCCCCTTCGTCCGGGACAGAAATCTTGCGCATGACAGTGGCGGGAGGTATGGGGATCTCCTTCAAAAAGCGCTGCAGGTTACTGAGTACAGGGTACAGGTCGAAGGGTCCGGACGCAAGCGCACTCAACCTGTACCCTGCCCACCTAAGCCCTCTAAGCCTTGTGCCCTATCCGCAGCTCCCGCAACTGCTTGTCGCTCACGGTTGAGGGAGCGCCGGCCATCAAGTCCACGGCCTGCGCGGTCTTGGGAAACGCGATCACATCGCGGATGGACGGTTCCCCGCACAGGATCGCGACGATGCGGTCGAGCCCGAGGGCAATGCCGCCGTGCGGCGGAGTGCCGTACTCGAGCGCGTCCACGAAAAACCCAAAGCGCAGCCTGGCTTCCTCGTCTGAAATGCCCAGGAGCTTGAAGATGAGGCGCTGGAGCGCCTGGTCGTGAATCCGTATGCTCCCGCCGCCGATTTCGCTCCCGTTCAGCACCAGGTCGTACGCGCGGGCGCGGGCACGCCCCTGGTCGGTCTCGAGCAGGTGACGATCCTTCTCGAGCGGCGCCGTGAACGGATGGTGCATGAACTCGTAGCGCTTCTCCTCTTCCACCCAGTCGAACATCGGGAAGTCCACGACCCAGAGGAACGCGAACGCGTCGGGATCGAGCAGGTTCTCTTTCTTCGCGATCTGCAAACGGAGTTGCCCGAGCATCTTCGACGTGGCCTCGTGCGGCCCGGCAGCCATCAGCACGAGATCGGCCGGCGTACCGCCGCCCAGCTCCAAAGCGCGCCGGATCGGCTCGTCGCCGGCCGCCTTTAGCGCAGAGCTTTGCACGCCGGCGTCGACAGCGCGGGCCCACACGAGCCCGCCCGCGCCAAGCTGCTTCGCCTGCGCGACAAGCTCGTCGAGCTCGCGCCGCGAGTACCTGGCTCCACCCGGCACCGCAAACCCGCGCACTTCGCCGCCAGTCGCGATCGCCTCGCGGAACACGGAGAACGCCGACGCGGTAAACGCGGCCGACAGATCCTTGATCTCCATGCCGCAGCGCAGGTCCGGCTTGTCCGATCCATACGTCGCAATCGCCTCGGCATACGGCAGCCGCAGAAACGGGCGCGGCGCCTCGCGGCCGATGAGCGCCATCAGGCACTGCATCAGCGGCTCGAGCGTCGCAAACACGAGGTCTTCGGTCGCATACGAGATCTCGAGATCCACCTGCGTGAATTCCGGCTGCCGATCGGCGCGCAGATCCTCGTCGCGAAAACACTTCACGATCTGGAAGTACCGATCCATCCCCGCGATCATGAGGATCTGCTTGAAGATCTGCGGGGACTGCGGCAAGGCATAGAACTCGCCGGGATGGACGCGGCTTGGCACGAGGTAGTCCCGGGCTCCTTCGGGCGTTGACTTGGCGAGCATCGGCGTCTCGATCTCGAGAAATCCCTGCTCGTCGAAATAGTGGCGAATCGCCATCGTGGCTCGGTGGCGCATCACCATGTTGCGCTGCATGCGCGCCCGGCGCAGGTCGATGTAGCGATACTTCAGCCGGGCCTCCTCCGACACCTCCACGTCGTCGCTGATCATGAAGGGGGGCGTCTTCGCCTCGTTCAGGAGCCGGATTTCGCGCGCGCTGACCTCGATCTGCCCCGTCGCGATCTTCGCGTTCACCGTTTCAGGGGCGCGTGGTTCCACCACGCCCAGGACAGCCACCACGAACTCGGAACGGAGCCGCTTCGCATCCGCGACCAGCGCATCGTTGTCCCGGACGACGACCTGCGTCATGCCATAGCGATCGCGGACGTCGATGAATACCAGCGAGCCGAGGT
Source organism: Acidobacteriota bacterium (assembly GCA_031404215.1). Taxonomy (GTDB): domain Bacteria; phylum Acidobacteriota; class Vicinamibacteria; order Vicinamibacterales; family 2-12-FULL-66-21; genus JALZOC01. Next base: position 8,206 of record JANNHC010000629.1, on the reverse strand, counting down.
CTCTCACCCGGTGCACCCAGCCGAGCAAGACGACGTTCTTCCCGACATCTTCGGCGCGAAGCGCTCCGCACGTGTGCGTGCGCGCCAGTGTTCCGAGCGGTTCAATCTGCATAAATCGTATGTATCAGGCTGCGTGTCCCTTCCGCCTTCAGGCGGAAGATGTCGTGCTACGCTGAAGCGCCGCCGGAACGGACGCACGCGCGATCGACTCCTGCGTGCCCGTCTGGAGGTTCTTGATCGTGACCTCGCCGCGCGCGAGCTCGTCGCCACCAAGGATCGCCGCAAACGGAATCGACTTCCCCGCAGCGTACTTCATCTGCTTTCCGAGCTTGTCCGGCTCCGGATAGACCTCGACCCGCACGCCGTGCGCCCGCAGCTCGGCCGACAGCCTGAGCGCCTCGGGAATCGTCTGATCGTCGAACACGGCGACCAGGACGTCCGCGGACGCCGAGTGAACCGACGGAGGGAACATCCCGCGCTCGGCCATCACGACGAGAATGCGCTCGAGACCCAGCGAGAAGCCGCACGCAGGCACGTCTTCGCCGAGAAACATGCCGATCAGCCCGTCGTAGCGGCCGCCGCCGCCGAGACTTCCGGCCAGGTCCGGAACGGCCACTTCCATGATCGAGCCGGTGTAGTACGAGAGACCGCGCGCGAGACTGACATCCACCTGAATACGGTCTTTCGCGCTGGTGTGACGGCACAACTCGAGGATCTCATTCAGCTGCTGGACGCCTGCCGACCCGGCGGCATCCTGCATGAGCATACTGCTGAGACGCGTGGTCGTCAGAGTGTTGGCGACGCTGCGCTTGTGCTCCCCTTGGTGCAGGGCGGTCAGCTCCGCGAAGGCTGCGATCAGCGGCGGAGTAAGGATTCCCCTTTGCTCGAGTTCTCGCTGGACTCCCTCGGGACCAATCTTGTCCAACTTGTCGAGGACAACCAGCGCTGGCCCGTGCTGATCTGGAGCCACGCCACAGGCATTGAGAAGACCAGTGAGCACGCCACGATGATTGAGCTTGATGACAAAGTCATCGAACCCCAGCGCCACCAGCACGTCGCTCACGGCGGCGCACAACTCGGTCTCGACGATCATCGAGCGCGACCCGATTGCGTCCACGTCGCACTGGTAGAACTCGCGAAACCGTCCGCGCGCGGGGCGGTCGGCACGCCACACCGGTTGAATCTGGTAGCGCTTGAAGAACCGTGGCAGCTTGCCCCGGTATTCCGCGACCACACGGGCGAGCGGGACCGTCAGGTCGTATCGCAGCGCCAGATCAGTTTCGCCAGACGACTCGTGCTCCCCGCGGCGCAGCACCTTGAAAATCAGCTTGTTGCCTTCGTCGCCGTATTTCCCGGTGAGTGTTTCGATGTTCTCGAGCGCCGGGGTTTCGAGCGGTTCGAAGCCGTACCGCTGGTACACACGCGAGACGATGCCGATCACGTAGTCGCGGCGGCGGACATCGTCGGGCAGGAAATCGCGCATGCCGCGCGCCGGCCGCGTCGGTGGTAATGCCATCAGCGCGCGGCTCCCGCGCTGGCGCCGTCCATATAGTCGAGGCGATACGCCACGTACCGTTCCGAGTAGTAGCGGATAGACGCCACGTCTTCGTCGCTCAACTCACGCCGGACTTTTCCAGGGCTACCCATGACGAGCGATCGCGGCGGCACACGCGTCCCTTCGGTCAACAAGGTGCCGGCCGCAACAATCGAGTCCTCTCCGACCACGACACCGTTCAGCAGGATGGCGCCCATGCCGACAAGAATTCGATCGTGCAACGTGCATCCATGCACGATCGCGGCGTGGCCAATCGTCACATCGTTTCCAATCGTCGTCGGGTGGGTGCCGGTCATGACGTGCACGACGGTGCCATCCTGCACGTTGCTCCGCGCGCCGATCCGGATCCAGTGCACGTCGCCGCGCAGCACCGCGTTCATCCACACGCTGCTCGCCTCGCCGATCTCGACGTCGCCAATCACTTGCGCGCTGACGTCCACGAACGCGGTCGGATGCACCCGCGGCGCGACCCCTTTGTACGAACGAAGCATCCGTAGATGATACAGCGTCGGGCTCGCCGCTCGCGGCTGCGACTCGCTTCCTACTTCTTGACCGTCGGATACGTGATGCCCAGCTGTTCCAGGTACGTCTTGTATTTCGCGGGGTCGTAGTAATACTTCCGCATGTCGGGGCGGTATTTGTCCATCGCAGACTTGTTCAGATCGATCGCAGGCTGATCCTGCGCACGGATGAGCGGCTCGTATTTCGTCTCCTTGGTCTGCACGTTCCGGAAGTAGTCCCACGCCGCCTGCACCAGGGCAGGCTTGGTCAGCAGATCAATCATCGTCATCGCCTGCACCTTGGCGCCGGCGGTCACTCCCTTGTGCGCGATCGGGGTCGCCATCGCGATCGCGTTGGCCCAGTTATGGCCTGGCAGCCCGGGAATGTTGGCCGGATAGCGAAGCGTGATCGTGGGCACGTTCCACGAGACGTCGCCGATGTCGTCCGACCCGCCGCCCGTGTTGGTCAGCGCGGGACCCTGGAGCGTCACGCCGGTGCGCGTCGTCAGCCCCGACTCGCGCGACCCGAGCTCCTTCTGGACGGCGCGTGCGAGCGTCTGGTCCGCGTCGCTCCACTGCGGCATGCCGACGCGGTGAATGTTCGCGAAGGCCGCCTCCGCGACTGACTTGTTGAAGTGCTGCGGCCACGCGGAACCCAGGACGCGCGTCGGAAGAAGTTCGGTTCCCGTCATCATCGCGGCGCCTTTGGCAATCGAGTCGCCGATTCCCCAGATCTCCTTGATCTTGGGATACGTCGTCTGGCGGAAGTAGTACCAGACGGACGCCGAGCGCGGAACGACGTTGGGTTGATCGCCGCCGTCGGTGATGATGTAGTGCGATCGCTGGTCGAGTGGCAGGTGCTCTCGTCGGAAGTTCCAGCCGATATTCATGAGCTCCACGGCGTCGAGCGCACTCTTGCCCCGCCAAGGCGATCCCGCTGCGTGCGCGGCTTCGCCGCGGAAGGAGTACTGGACCGACACGAGGCCGGTCGACGTCCCCTTGTCCCCCCACGACACCGCCATCGTGTCGTCGACGTGGGTAAACAGAGCGACGTCCACATCTTTGAACAACCCTACTCGCACGAAATACGCCTTCGTGCCGACGAGTTCCTCCGCCGTGCCGGACCAGAGCCGGATCGTGCCCGCGAGCTTCTCGCGCGTCATGATCTTCTTCACCGCGATCGCGGCCGTGACGTTGAGGGGCACGCCGGAGTTGTGCCCTTCGCCATGGCCCGGGGCGCCCTCGACGATGGGATCGTGATACGCGACACCGGGCTTCTGCGATGCCTGGGGGATACCGTCGATGTCGGAGCCCAGCGCGATGACCGGTTTGCCGGAGCCCCACGTCGCGACGAACGCGGTCGGGATCCCCGCGACGCCTTCCTCCACGCTGAAGCCATTCTTTTTCAGAATGTCGATCAGATAACGGTTCGTCTCGAACTCCTGGAAACCCAGCTCTCCGAAACTAAACACCGAATCGACCATCTGCTGCGTGAAGTCCTTCATGGCCTCCACGTCCGCGACGGCTTCGGTCTTGAGCTGCGCCGCGCGCGGTTCGTCCTGCGGAATCGGCGTCGGCGCCTGCTCCTGGGCGCCACGTTCCTGCGCCAGTGCCGTTGCCGCCATCGCAACGGCGATGACGACCGCCGTAAATCTGGACTGCCTGCGGAATCGTGGAATCACGTAGCTGCCTCACTGTTCGCGTGCCGGTGTGGAGAGGGAAGGATAGCAAACGATGTCATACTTAGGCGATTCCATGCCGCTCCTCGATCGTTTTTTACGCCCGCTGCGGAGCCTGCGCCTGTCGGTCACCGATCGATGCAACCTCCGCTGCCAGTACTGCATGCCGGAGCAGGATTACGTATGGCTGCCGCGCGACAACCTCCTGACCTTTGAAGAAATCGGCACGGTCGTTGATGCGTTCACAACACTGGGCGTCGATCGGGTGCGGATCACCGGAGGCGAGCCACTCCTGCGTCGCGACCTTCGAGTCCTCATCGAATCGCTCGCCGGACGTCACGCCATCGCGGACCTCGCGCTCACGACCAACGGCGTGCTGCTCGGTCCGCAGGCCCGGGCGCTCTGTTCCGCCGGACTGCATCGCATCACCGTCAGCCTCGACACGCTGAACCGCGAGCGGTTCCGCGCGTTGACGCGCATGGATCATCTCGACAAGGTGCTCGACGGGATTGATGCCGCGGCGTCGGCGGGCTTCCGCTCGCTCAAGCTCGACACCGTCGTCATCCGGGGAGCGAACGACGACGAGCTGGTGCCGCTGCTCCAGTACGCCGCGCGCGTCGGGGCCGAGCTGCGGTTCATCGAGTACATGGACGTCGGGGGCGCTACGCGCTGGACTCCAGCCGCCGTCGTCTCTCGCCGCGAAATCCTGCGGCGCATCGAAGGGCATTACGGCGCGGTGCTCTCCGTCGATGAGCAGTCGTCGGCGCCCGCGGACCGCTTTCTCCTGCCGGACGGCACGACCTTCGGGATCATCTCTTCCACGACCGAGCCGTTCTGCTCGTCCTGCGATCGAAGCCGGCTGACCGCGGATGGCGTGTGGTTGCTCTGCCTCTACGCAGCGACCGGCACCGACCTGCGGCGCCCGCTCCGCGCCGGCGCGACGCTGGAGGAGCTGCAGCGGCTGATCCAGGCGGTCTGGTCCGTGCGGGCCGATCGCGGCGCCGAAGAGCGCCTCGGTCTGAACCGCGAGACGACGCTCATCCCCGTTCGCACCCTCAAACGCGACGCGCACCTGGAGATGCATACCAGGGGCGGTTAATCGTCAACGTCACGAGCGGGGCCAGGTTTGTTCCGCGGCTCAGCGACGGGCGCTTTACTGTCGCTCGACGCGAAACGCCAGATACATCAGCGTGCTTTCGCGTTCGATGAGGAGCACGGCCGCGCCGCCCGGTTTCAAGGCGGCCGTTGCACCCTTCAGCTCGTCGACGCTCGCGATTTGCTTCCCATTCAGCTCGTAAATGACGTCGCCGGGCTGAAGCCGTCCCTGCTGGGAGTAAGGCGTTTCCGGCGTCACCCTCGCGACAACAGCGCCCTTGTCCCGCCGTACCGGCGGCAGCATGCCGGCGATCGGCGCTGTCAGATCCAGCGCCACGACGCCAAGCGTCCGGATCACCTGCTGGTTGCCGATGAGCGCTTCGAGTTGCCCGGCGTTGCTGTCGCGTTCGGCGACTGGCACACGTACGGTCACGGTCCGGCTGCCGCGTCGAATCTCGACCGCGACCAGTTCCCCGACCCCACGCGTGTAGACGTTAATCCGGAACTGCCGTCCGTTTTCCATCGGCTTGCCGTCGAGCGTCAGCACCACATCCCCGGGTTCAAGGCCGGCTTTCGCCGCGGGACTTCCGGGCGCCACGTCTGACAGCACGACGCTCGCATCGAACGTCAGTCCGAGCGCTTCGGCCATCAGCGGCGTGATCGTCTGGGTGCTGACCCCGATTTCCCCTCGGCGGACACGGCCGTACTTGCGAATCTGCGCGAACACGTTACGCACGATGTTGCTGGGCGCGGCGAACCCAATCCCTTCGCTTCCGCCCGATTGCGTGTAGATGAGCGTGTTGATCCCGACGAGGCGCCCTTCGGCGTCCACGAGCGCGCCGCCGCTGTTGCCGGGATTGATCGTTGCGTCGGTCTGAATGTAAATCATCGGATCTTCAGGCATCAGCTGCCTGGCGACGGCGCTCACGACCCCCATGGACACGGACGATTCGAGGCCCAGTGGACTGCCGAAAGCCAGCACGATCTGGCCGGAGCGCAATACGTCGGAATCGCCAAACGTAAGGGTCGGCAGGCCGGCCGCCTGCACCTTCACGACTGCGATATCCGTCTCGTGATCGATGGCGACAATCTGGGCGCCGACCGTGCGTCCTCTCCGCTTCAGAATCGACTGCCCCCGAGCGCCTCCCGCGATCCCGGACGGCAGTTCGACCTCTATCCGCGTCGCGTTTTCGACAACGTGGGCGTTCGTCACGATGTAGCCGTCGGGATCGACGATCACGCCGGAGCCGCTGCTGCGTTCGAGCTGAGGCTCGCCGGTCGAAGCCCGATCTTCCTCGTCCGGAGACGCGTAGCCCGTCACGAAGATCTGCACGACGCTCGGACTGACCTTCGCGGCCAGGTCCTGAAGCGATCGCGAGAGGTCGGCCAGCGGTGGCACTGCGGGCGCGGCCCGCTGCGCGGGGACACCTGCTTCCGCCATCAGGGAGATCACAAGGATAGCGATGAATCGAGGAGGTCTCATCGGTGTGGATCGTAGCATCCCCAAGCCTTAATCCCTGATCCTCAATCCCGCCGCGCTACGGCGCTTGACAGGCTCACGAAGATCCGGTGCAATCCGCCCTATGCGCCTCTTACTCGGTCTTACGCTCGGAATCGCCATGGCGGCGGGCGCCTCACAGGGGACGCGCAACGGCAGTCCCGAGGACCACCTTCCGCGGGGCCTCCTCCGGCTGACCCATTTTGGCGAACGCGCGTCGTGGTCGCCGGACGGCATGCGCGTCGCGTTCATGGAAAAAAGCTTCGGCGACGCGTACGAGGTGGACGTGTCAACCGGCATCATCCGGCTCCTCACCCACTATGCCCACCCCGGCTTCCTGCGCGTGCAATATCTCTCGAACGGCGACTACTTTCTGATCGGCGCGCGCACGTTCAGCGACATCGGCACGACCAGGTCGCGGGATCAGGAAATGTGGATCTTGAAATCCGATTTCAAGCCGGGCGACAAAGCGGTGCCCCTCGAGCACAAGATCTCCGAAGGGGTCGCCATGTCACGCAGTGCCATGAAAATCGCGTGGTCGAACACGCGCGGCCAGTATCCCGATCGCTTCCAGGCCGGCGAATCCGCGATCTACACCGCGGACGTCGTCTACGACAACGGCCGCGCCACACTGGCGAACGAAAAGGAAATCCTTCGCGCGAAGTCGCCGGAGTGCACGCTGGAAGCACAGGATTTCCGGAAGAAGGACACGGAGCTCATCTACACGTGTTACCGCTCGCCGTTTGCCGACGTACTCGGCATCGACCTGAATACCGGGAAGACCACCGTCTACCGGAAGCTGGCCGGCGAATACAACGAGGTCGAAGGTATTTTTCCGGACGGAGAGCACGCCCTCGTCGAATCGAGCCGCGACCAGCTCGAACACAATTCCAACTACATCGACATCTGGAAGCTGAAGCTCGATGCGAACAGCCAGGATTTCACCCGCGTCACGCACTGGGGTGAGTATCGCGGCTTCAAGGCCTCGAATCCGGTCGTCAGCCCCGATGGAAAACGGATCGCGTTCCAGTCCGCGCGGAGCAAGGATCCAGCGGGCGTCGGCTACGGAATATTCGTGCTGGACGCCAAGTAGCACGTGGGGGCCGGAACGCGCCAGCGGCGAAGAGCTGGCGGAGTTGAGGCCGCTACTCGGAGTGCAGAGGCCCCCGACGGTTCAGGCAAGGAGTTCTCATGAACAGCACGAAAGTTCTCCGACGCTTCGTCTTCGCCGCCGCGGCCGCCGGTGCGCTGGGGCTGTCGGCATCACCGATCGCCGCTCCGAAAGCGGAACGCCATTTTCTCTACGTCGCCGAGCCCGGCATCCGCAACTACGTCGAATATGGCGGCATCGGTGTGCTCGTTTACGATATGGACGACGGGCACAAGTTCGTGAGACGGATCCCCACCTTCCCCGAAGTGGCCGGAGAACAGCCGGAGAATGTGAAGGGTGTGGCGGCCAGCGCGAAGACCGGCCGGCTCTTCGTGTCCACGATCAAGCGTGTCGCAGCCATTGATCTCGCGACAGACCGGCTGCTTTGGAATCGCACGTACGAGGGGGGCGCCGACCGGCTCGCGGTGTCTCCGGATGGCAAGCTTCTGTACGTACCGTCGCTCGAGGGCCCGCACTGGCACGCCGTCGATGCGGCGACGGGGGACGTGCTCGCGAAAGTCGTGACCAACTCGGGCGCGCACAACACGATATACGGACCCGACGGACGCCGCGTGTACCTCGCGGGCCTGAAGATGCCGAAACTGCTCATCGCGGACGCACAGGGTCGTGAAGTAAGTCGGCCCGTTCAGCAAAATGGTCCGGCCGTTCACGATAAACGGCGCGCAGACCCTGTGCTTCGTCAACGTGAACGACCTGCTCGGGTTCGAG
>JANNHC010000628.1:0-3105 GCA_031404215.1 Acidobacteriota bacterium | reverse complement strand
GCGCTCTCCGCGCGAGATCGTGATCTCGCGATCATGCGTCGGCTGACCGGCTAGCCGCGCGCCGTCAACACCGCGTAATACACCATGACCACGACAATCGCGGCAGTCGTGATCCACAGCGCCACGGTCGTCAACGTCGAGGGCGCGACCTCCTGGGGCAGGCGGCGATGACGCAGGTAAATCGCCGCAATGCCGATGACGGGAAGCATCAACGACTGCGCGATCCCGCCAAGCATCACCATCGTGACCGGCGCCTTCAGCGTCAGGAACAGGACGACCGGCACGACTGAGAGCAGCACGACGAATCGATCGCGGAACTTCAGCCGGCGCGGCAGGTCGTCTGGCGCGAAGGCTCCGCCAAGCCGGCACATGTCGGCGAACATCCTGGAGTGTGCCGCGGTCGCCGCGAAGACGGTCCCGTAGAGCGTCGCAATCGCCCCCGCGTAGAACAGCCACAGCGCCCATCCGCCGAGTGTCTGCGTGTACAGGTTCGACAACACGGCAATCATGTCGGCGCTGGCCGGCACGAGTCCCATGCCGTGCAGCACGCCGGCGCCCAGCAGGTAGAACGCGACGGTCGCCGCGGTGTAGATGATCATCGAGGCGCCGATGTCGAAGTGCATCACGCGAATCCATCCGCGCGCGCGGCGTTCCCATCCCCCGCTCGCTTCGCGGGGGCCGGTGTGCTGCGCGTAACCCTTCTCGACGCACCAGTACGGGTACATGAAGAGCTCCGCTGCGCCCACGCCGGTGATCCCGAAGACCGCCACCGCCATGCCGAGTCCCGCAGGCGGCAGGTCGAAGGTCAGTCCCTGGGCCACCGCGCTCCAGGAAAAGAAGCGCGGCATCAGCATCAGCACGAAGGCGGCAAGCGCCGTGATCATGGTGAAGAGCGCGACCTTGACGATCGCGATCCGCTCGATTCGCGAGTACCCCCCGCCAAGGAGCAGGGCAAGCGTGATCCCGAAGAACACGGCCACCCAGGCATTGACCGGGATCGTGGGCACGAGCGCGTGCATCACCTGCGACACACCGCCGTACATGGCGCCAACCTGAAGTTGTGTCGCGAGGACCATCAGCGCCCACGCCCACACGAGCCAGTTCACGCGCCACGCGCGCGGCCCCGGCAGCTCGTTCAAGGCTTCCAGTCCCGTCGTGCCCGTCGCGATGGTGTAGCGCCCGAGCTCCGCCTGAATCACCGGCTTGATCACGCAGCTGAGGAGCACGACCCATAGCGCCACGTAGCCCGCCTGCGCGCCGAGGGTCGTGGTCGCGATTAACTCTCCCGAGCCGACGATTGAGGCGGCCAGGACCATGCCGGGTCCGATGCGACGCACGGTCGCGATGAACCGCGAAGGGGGCTCCTCGATCCACGCCGGATCCAGCGCGTAGGGATTTCGCGAGGCGGCCGACCGAGCCGGCGATGTGGCGGTGATCATGGCGGGGAGAGTATCTTCTTTTCCCGGCGGTTGTCGTGTCTGGCAGGCATGGGTTGCAAGTGGCGCCCCCACGCGACTGGCAGGCGTACACGAAAAGAGCGGGTGAGGAACATCCCCACCCGCCCTGGAGTCCCGACGACCGATCCGCTTAGAACTGGATGCGGATGGTCCCCTGGATGAAGCGCGTGTAGTTCCCGTTGATCTGGTTCGTGGACCAGTTGTTTGCCGCGCCGAAGCCCGCGCTCCTGGGCAGGTCGCGGCCGGGCCCGAGAATCGTCCCGGTCGCGCCAGGCGCGAGCGTCGTGTCCCCGGCGTTGACGACGAACTGCGGATTGCGGAGCGTCAAGTCCGTGGGGCTGTTGAAGTTCGCGTTCGTGTTGCGACCCGTGATGATCGACGTGTTGAACACGTTGTACGCGTCCAGCCGCAGCTGCAGCTGACGGGATCCGCCAAAGCGAATGTTGCGTGCGATGGCGAGGTCCATCGTACGATCCGGGCACCCGATCATGTAATTGCGTCCCGATTCCAACCCGACGCTGTTGTAGGTTGGTCCCGCGACGGCCGCCGTGTTGAACTGGATGTACTGGTTGCTCGAGCAGCCTTTACCCGGATCTCCCGCGAGGACGATCCTGGCGCCGTAGTCGGGTGAGCCGGTCAGGTTCTGGTTCCCGATGCTGTTCTGGTAGCTGTAGCCCAGATCGTAGCGGTTGCCCGAGCCGCCGGTGAAGATGCCGGACACCTGCCAGTCGTTGATCAGGTACCCGAGGGCCCTACCGGCCGCATTGGACGTCTGGTAGTCCGGAAGATCCCAGACCCAGTTCGCCTTGACCAGGTGACGCTGCAGGTTCAGCATCTCGTTTTTCTTCTCGTACTCCGCCTGGTCGGCACGAACAGAATAGCTGCCGTCCGCTGCGTGCTGCAACCGCTTCTGGAGGCCCGTGTTTCCAGTGAACGAGAGGCTCAGCACGTAGTTCAGGCCGAACGAAAACCCGTTCCGGAACCGGCGGTTGAAGTTCGACTGAATCGAGTGATACGTGTCCTCGAATTCCGTCGTGTTCTGGTTGATGTTGCTGAATCCGCGGTATGGGCGGATCAGGTTCGCGAGCAGCGCGTTCTGACCAGGCACAGCGCTCGAACCCTTGGTCAGGTCCTGGTTCTGCGGCAGGTAGGCCGTGCCGAAGTCGATCGCGTTGAGATTGACAGTCGTGCCGCCCTGGAAGCTACCCAGCCGGTTATACCCGTGGTTCCCGACGTAGGACACGTCAACGACTGACGCCCACGGCAGGGTCTTCTGAATGCCCGCCTGCCACTGCACGGAAGAGGGCACCTTTGCTTTGTACTGGAAGATCACCATCGCGGGCACAGGCCCGAACGACAGCCCCTGACCGAGGTTCTGGAGCGTGCCGTACCGGAGGTCGGTTGACGTTGCGATTGGCGGGTTGCCCGGGATCGAGAACACCGTGTTGCCGTCTGGGCGGTCGTAGAACAGTCCCGCGCCGCCGCGGAACACCAGGCTCTGATCGCCGCTGATGTCGTACGCCGCACCGAAACGTGGACCGAGGACGAGCTTCGGCCACGTGTAGCCATACTTGGAGATACCGTCGCCAGCTTGTCGGACGCCGTTCACCGGGTTGCCGCTGCCCGGGATCGGCGTGCCGATGGCTGA
>JANNHC010000627.1:0-7465 GCA_031404215.1 Acidobacteriota bacterium | reverse complement strand
GCGATCACGGCGGGCGATACGGGGCTGTGGGAGGCGCGCTTCGCGGAAGCGTTCCCCGATGACGACGACGCCGAGGACGACGGCTTCGACTTCGGTTCCGGAAGCTCCTTGAGCGCCGGGTAGAGGATCTTTTCCTCGATCATCTCGTGCAGGTTGAGCTCGCGGGTCAGCGTGGCGAGTAGTGCCGTGCGTCCCTTCACGGCGCGTTCGGTGGTCTCTTCTCCCTGCTTCAACAGATTCTCGAACCGGCGGTGATCCTTTTCGAGGAGATCAATCGCGTCTTCACCTCCCGAGGACCACGGCAGTCGATCCGCGACGGCCGAAACCGCGCCTGCCACGGCTCCACGGACGACCGTTGCGGCGGACGCGAGGCGCGACGGTTTCGGCGCGGGCTTCTTGCGTGCCGATCGCGAGGCGGCCGCGCGAGCCGCGCTCTTGCGCCTGGCGACCTTCGTCACCGAGCGCTTCGCCACAGTCCGTTTTCGCGGCGAGGCTTTCTTCGCCGGCCTCGAGCCGGTCCGTCTCGCGCTCGACTTTTTCGCAGACGACCGCTTCACGGAAGACCGCCTCGTGGCAGCCTTCCGCGTTGCGGTCGGACGTGTGCTGGTTGACTTACGCTTCGATGCTCGCTTGGCCACGCTGCCTCCTACCTTTTCCAGCTGATCCGGCCGTATAACGTGCGGCCGTTCATGCCGAACGGCGACTGGCTCGGGAACGTCTGGATTCCGTTGAATGAATTCACGGTCGTGTTGCGATCGGGCATGAGGTTGAAGAGGTTCTGCCCGCCCGCGGCGACGGTCAGATTCGAACCGAGCTTGTAGGACAGTTCCGCGTCGGTCAGCCATTTGGCCCCGAATGTTTGATCGGCCGTCGTCGCGATCGACGTGAAACTGCAGAACTCGCCGTAACGGGCGAGGTTGAGGTTCGCGCCCCAACGGTTCCGGCGCCAGTCGGCGCCCGTGCGGACGCTGTCGCGCGGCTGGCCGCAGTCGATGCGGCGCCGCTCGATGCGATCGAAGAGCACCTGATCGAATCCCGCGAGTTGAGGCGGTGTCGCGACGCTGCCCACGATTTTCGTCAGCGTGTTGTTGTACGACGCGTGCAGGCGGACGTCGCCGGCGGCGGACGCGACCATCTTGTAGGCCGCGGTCAGGTCGACTCCGTTGGTGCGCGTGTTGATCGCGTTGGTGAAGAACCGCGCGCTGTTGGCGCCAAACGGAGCAAGGAGCGCGGTGATCTGCGCGCCCGTGAAATTACCGGAGAGCACGATGCGATCGTCAATCGCGATGTGGTAGTAGTCCAGCGACACATCGAATCCCCGCGCGGGGTTGACGACGAGCCCGGCGCTTGCGTGGGTTGAGCTCTCCGCCTTGAGCGGCCGCGCGCCAAGCGCCTGCGCGGCCTGGGACGTCACCGGGAGCGTCAACGACTCGAATGGCACGAGCCCCTGACCCTCCACGAGGATGAAATTCGTGGCGGTGGACGAAAAGTTCGACTGGCCCAGCGACGGCGCGCGGAAGCCCGTGCTCAACCCGCCGCGCACGACGAACCGGCGATCCGGCTGCACGCGGACAGTCAGCTTGCCGTCCACGGTGTTGCCGAAGTCCGTGTAATGTTCCGTCCGGCCCGCGAGGCCGAGGCGCAGCCAGCTGAGGACGTCTCCTTCAAGGTCCACGTAGCCCGCCACGCTGCTGCGGGACGTGTCCACCTCGTTGCTCGGCCGGAAGCCGGGAAACACCTGGGCCCCGATGGCCGCGATGCCTCCGGCGCGGTGCGGCACGCCGCCATTTCGATACGAATCGGGTTCGCCGGCCCTGATTTCGTACTGCTCCCGGCGGACTTCTGCGCCGAACGCGACGTTCAGCGGTCCGCTCAGGTTCTGCAGTTTGAATCCCCGCGTCAGATCGGCGTTGGCGACGAGTTGCCCGAGCGCGAGCGTGCCGGCATCGAACACCGTCTTGTTCGGCGGGACGCTCGGACCGAGGGAGACATTCAGCGAATTGCCAATCGTGAAGGCGAAGCTGTTGTGGCCGTACGCCCCGCTCAGATCCCAGGCCCACTGGTTGAACGCGCCGCGCACGCCCACCGCGGACGAGAAGTCAACGACCAGCGGCTGAATTTCCGGAAGGAACCCAAGTGGATAGATCTGCGGCCAGTTGCGGACGTCGAGACCGCGCCGGTAGAAGCCGGCGCTGTTGGCCTCGCGCCGGCTGTACCCGCCGAAGGCATACAGGAAGCGCGTCTGATCCGTGTTGAGCGGCACGTTCAGGTTCACGAGGCTCATGAAGTCGCGCGTGTCGGGATCGCCCCACCGATGGTTCGGCTGGGCGACCGCGTTGTTGCCTGCATCGCCCGCGACGACCTGCTCGCGCGGGTCGAACGACGCGCGGTTCGTCCGGTTGTGGTGGCGATACTCGGCAGACACCGTCACGCTGCCCTTGCCCAGCCCAACGCCCCATGAACCGCCGGCATCGAACAACTCTCCGTCGGAGAAATCGATCGTGTCCCCCTGCTGGCAGGCAAGGCCGCTGGGGAGGCACTTGTTGCCCACGAAACTCCCGGTCGAGAGACCGAACTTGCTCGTAAACGCAGGCCCGGATGCCCCGCCCTTGAGGACGATGTTGATGACGCCGGCGATGGCGTCCGACCCGTACTGCGCGGCCGCGCCGTCGCGCAACACTTCGATGCGCTCGATGGCGGACACAGGAATCGCGTTCAGATCGACGCCGGTCGAACCGCGCCCGATACTGCCGTTGAGATGCACGAGCGCGCTTTGATGCCGGCGCTTGCCGTTCACGAGCACGAGCACCTGGTCAGGACCGAGGCCGCGGAGCGTGGCCGGCCGGACGGTGTCGGTGCCGTCGGTAATCGTGGGCCGCGGGAAATTGAACGACGGGGCAATCGCCTGAATCACCTGCGACGTTTCGGTATACCCATTCGACGCGATCTGCTCCTGCGTGATGATGTCAACCGGCACGGACTTCTGCGCCTCGGCGCCAATCGCGCGCGATCCGACGGTGACCTGCTCTTCGAACGCCAAGCTCAGCGCGACGTCCGCGGTGATCGATCCGCCCGGCGTCAACTCGACGTCAACGGTCTTTGCGGGAAGGCCGAGTCCCTCCACCTTGATCTGCACCTTCCCGGCGCTGGTGAGGGCGGACGGGATCTCGATCCGGTATCGTCCGTCGTTGTCCGTCGTGGCGGTGACCGTGGTTCCAACCAGCGTGACCGTCGCCCCCGGAACGGGGAGACTGTCCGCGCGCGTCGTGACGATGCCCGACACGGCGACCGTCGTCTGCGCACCCGCCGCTCCCGCCATGAGCGTTAGCAAACCGAGAATCCAGCAGGCTCGTTTAGAGAGGTTTTGCATTCCCCTATCGTATGGCGGGTTTCAACTGGATGCGGAGGCGAACAGAACAGAAAAGAACCCACTCGCCTCCCAAAGCGGACAGCTCAGCCGCAAAAATCCCAGCCTACACGCCCCGCTCCCGCCACCCACCCGCTGGATTCCGATTTGCACAGTGCACGGGCATGACTCGAAACATCCGACGACAAAGCCTGGCCTCGCTCGCGGCGATCCTGCTCCTCGGCGCCACCTTGACGGCTCAGACACGGATCCAGGCGCGCAGGAACAGCTTTTCTCCGGCAGACGACGTGCGGCTCGGCCGTCAGGCGGCGGCGCAGGTGCGTCAGGAACTCCCGATGTTGAACGATCGCGCGACGGAGCAACTGGTCGAGCGCATCGGCGCCCGACTGGCCGGCGCCGTGCCAGCCCGATTTCGCCACCCGGGGTTCCGCTACACCTTCGACGTCGTGAACCGGCGGGAGATCAATGCGTTTGCGCTGCCGGGCGGTCCGATGTTCCTCAATCGCGGCATGCTCCAGGCGGCCCGCACAGACGATGAGGTCGCCGGCGTGATGGCGCACGAACTGAGCCACGTCGTGCTCCGGCATGGCACCCTGCAGGCAGCCAAGGCGCAGAAGTTTCAGCTCGGCGCCATCGCGGGCCAGGTGCTCGGGTCGATCGTCGGCGGCCGCAAGGGTGACATCATCGCGCAAGGCTCGCAGATCGGGCTCGGCACGTACTTCATGAAGTACGGCCGGGAGTACGAGCGCGAAGCCGATCTGCTCGGCGCCCAGATCATGGCGCGCGCCGGCTACGATCCGCGACACATGGCCAACATGTTTCGCACGATTCAGCGGCAGGGCGGCCAACGCGGTCCCGAGTGGCTGAGCGATCATCCCGATCCGGGTAACCGCTACACCGCGATCAATCGGGAAGCCTCCATGTTGAGGGTCTCGGGTTCGGCGAACACCGGCCCGGCATTCGAGTCCGTGCACGCGAGGCTTGCAACAATTCCCTGAGCCCTCGGGCCACTGAGCCCTGACTGGAGTGATAATGCGGGCGGAGGAATCAAGCCCGCATGCGTATCAGCGCTCCCGTCGCCGGTCTCCTGGCGTTCATCCCCCTCACCGGTCTGCTCGTCGGGCAGGACGTGGACGCGGGCCGGAGGGTATTCGAAAGCCGCTGCGCCAGGTGCCACGGCGCGGACGCGAACGGCGGCGAGCTGGGGCCGCCGATCACGTTTCGGCTGATGTCGCGGAACGACGAGCAGCTGACGTCGTTGATTCATGAAGGCATGCCCGCGCGCGGGATGCCGCCGAACGACGTCGCCGGGTCCGAGCTTGCCGACCTCGTCGCGTTCCTGCGCACGATACAACGCCGGCCGGAGACGAAACCGCTGGTGCGGGTGTCGGTCACGACGGTTGCGGGCAAGACGATTGAAGGCCAGGTGCTCGGCGAAGGATTCGCCGACCTGCAGCTTCTGACCGACGACAAGCGCGTGCGCCTGCTCCGGCGCGTCGGCGATCGCGTGCGCGAGGTCACGTCGGAGACAGACTGGCCCACCTACAACGGCGATCCACGCGGCAACCGCTACACGCCGCTCACGCAGATCAACAAGGCCACCATCGGCCGTCTCGCGCCAAAATGGGAGTTCCCCTTTGCCGGGGCGGGCCAGCTGCAGGGGACGCCCGTCGTGGTGGGCGGGATCATGTACGTGACGGCGCCGAACGAATGCGTCGCGCTCGACGCTGGCAGCGGGCGCCGGATCTGGCAGTTCAAGCGGCCACGAACCGCCGGCATCACCGCCGGCAGCGCGAATCGCGGCGTGGGCGTCGCCGGAGACCGCGTCTTCCTGGAGACCGACGACGCGCGGATCCTGGCGTTGAACCGCTTCACGGGCGAGCTCCTGTGGGACACCCAGATGGAGGACTGGCGCAAGAACTACGCCGCGTCGTCCGCACCGCTTCCCGCCGGCAACCTGATTATTTCCGGCGTGACAGGAGGCGAGCACGGCGCGAACGGATTCGTTGCCGCGCACGATCAGGAAACAGGGAAGGAAGTGTGGCGGTTCTGGACCGTGCCGAAGCCTGGCGAGCCCGGATCCGAGACGTGGCAAGGGAAGGACATCGAGCACGGCGGCGCCCCCACCTGGTTCACGGGCAGCTACGATCCCGACCTCGACATCGTTTACTGGCCGACCGGAAATCCCAGTAAGGAGTACAACGGCGATGACCGCAAGGGGGACAACCTCTATTCCGACAGCATCCTCGCGCTCGACCGGAAGACCGGCACGCTGAAGTGGTACTACCAGTTCACGCCGCACGATTTGTGGGACTGGGACGCGACCGAGACGTCGGTGCTCGTTGACGCCCAGTGGCAGGGGCAGCCGCGCAAGCTGATGCTGCACGCCAACCGCAATGGATTCTTTTACATCTTCGATCGACGCGACGGCACACTGCTGCTCGCGAAGCAGTTCATCAAGACATTGACGTGGGCGAGCGGCATCGGAAAGGACGGGCGTCCCATCAAGCTTCCGAACCAGGAGCCAACGCCGGGCGGCACCAAGGTGTGCCCGTCGCAGGATGGCGCAACCAACTGGTTTTCACCGTCGTTCAATCCAGCCACGCAGCTGTACTACGTCCAGACGTTCGAGAAGTGCAGCATCTACACGAAGAGCGATCAGGGTCCCTGGGAGCCCGGCAAGTCCTATCTTGGCGGTTCGCAGCGCACGGCCACGGACCCGACGCCGCAACGGATTCTTCGCGCGATCGACATCCGGACGGGCGCGATCGCCTGGGAACTCCCGCAGCGTGGCCCCGCGTTTTCGTGGGGCGGCACGCTGTCCACGGCGACCGGCCTCGTGATTTTCGGCGAAGACGGCGGAGCGCTGATGGCCGCCGACGCGGTGACCGGCAAGCCGTTGTGGATGTACCAGACCAATCACACCTGGAAAGCATCGCCGATGACCTACATGTTCGACGGCACGCAGTACATCGCCGTCGCCGCGGGGGGGAACATTCTCGCGCTGGCGACGAAGTAGGGGAGGAGTGGCCGGGGGTGCCAGGAGAAGTGGAGTGGAGTGCGCGCGGGTCATGGATGGTAGCGGGCGCGTGATTCGGTGCTCAGCGCGAGGACCCGATCGAGTTTCCGTTCCAGCCGCGCCAGGCAAGCGCTCAGGCCGTGGAAACCTTTATCGAGCCGCTCGGAATCACAATCCGTGGCAGCCCGGAGCTCGGCTATCTGCGCGGTGACGGCTGCGAACCCGTCCTCGACGCGCGCCTCGAATCGATCAAGCCGTTGGTCGATGCCCTCGTTCGAGAGCCCCTTCATGCAGCATCCCTCGCACATCGTCTAGCCGGACTCGTGCCAGCCCGCATCGCCTCGGAATGCACACGAACCGGTCAGCACGCCCGAAAAAGAGCGTAACATCCGCAAAGCGAGACGTTGAGCGGCGTCGCAGTTCTTGCGCACCTCTCCCCGCCCCCTCGGCACCACGGCCTCGTTGCCCGGTCCCGAATCTCCCCCCATTCAGGTAAACTCCCGGGCGTCACAAGTCAGCTGGAGGTTGATGATGGCGAATCGCACTCGACGTTCGTTCCTACAGAATGCCGCCGCGGGGGTTGCCGGCGCCGCGATGGTTCCCTCGGCGGCCCGGGCCGCGGCGACGACGACGGCGGCGTCGCAGGACCGCGTGGCGGGTGCCAACCGGCGCGTGCGCGTCGGGCTCATCGGATGCGGCGGCCAGGGCACGGGCGACCTGCGCGCGATGTTGCGGCTCGGGGCACAATGCGTGGCGCTCTGCGACGTGGACGACGAGCAGACCGCGAAGACGCGCGATCGCATCGGCAAAGAGTTCACGCAGACCGTCGACTTCGTCACCCGCGATTTCCGCCGCCTGCTGGAACGGCAGGACCTCGACGCGGTCGTCATCGGCACACCCGATCACTGGCACGCGCTGCAGACGGTCATGGCCGTCCAGGCAGGCAAGGACGTCTACGTCGAAAAACCGCTCTCGCTGACGATCGGTGAAGGACGCGTGATGGTGACCGCCGCGCGCCAGCACAACCGGGTCGTGCAGATGGGCACGCAGCAGCGCAGCTCCGCACACTACCGCGAAGC
>JANNHC010000626.1:0-3371 GCA_031404215.1 Acidobacteriota bacterium | reverse complement strand
AGGCCGGGCACACCTGTTGTGATGCGCGTCGTTGGATCATACGCTGCGGCCTCGTCCCGGCTAGGCCTCCGCGGCGCCTGCACGCGCCGATACACCTCGATGCCGCGGCCATCGACGATCTTGAACGTATGCCGGCCCATCTGAAAATCGTGACCGCGCGACTTGACGATCTCGATCGACCGCACCGTGGCGCGGGTCACCTCTTCCGTCCGCAGCCGGATGACCGTGTCGGCAATGGCTTCTTCGGGCAGAGCCAGCGGTCGTTGCTGATCGCTGAACGCCGTCGGGTCCATCGCGAGGACCGCGGTGAGATTCTCGCGATGCAGCCCCTCGGCGAGGACGTGAAAGGTATCCCGCGCCTCCACACCCCCGCCGGTCCCATGGGCACCGATCACGCCAGGTAAGCCGTCCACGAAGATGCGTCGGGCGCCTATTTCCGCCGCCTCTTCGAGGAGCAGACTGTCTGCCTGCTGCAACTCCTGCCCGAACACCTGGCGGGTCGTGAAGATGATTTTGAGCTTGCGCGCGTGCTCGAGCGCCTGGAGATCCCACCCCAGCCGCGCCGCATCGCGGACGATCTTGTCGGGCGACACCTCGAACAGCACGATGATGCCGGGCTCGTCGAACTGACTGGCGCCACGATAGACGAACTCGACGCCCATCGTCGTCTTGCCCGTGCCGATCGCGCCTTCGAGAAGAATGAGATTTCCGCGCGGAATTCCGTCTGCCAGGATGGAATCCAGCCCGCTGATACCCGTCTTGACCAGATCGCGGTCCGACATCACCGTTTCCTCCTCCGCGGCTCATCCGACCGCGGTTCCTGGTTCGTCTCCGGCTTGCGCCGAGCCAGCAAGGGCCGCGCACCAGCCTGAGCCGTCGCGTCATCCCTGGCTTGCGTCGCCCGACCGTCCGTGCGTTCTGCCGACGAATATGTCAGCGCCCGCCTCAGCGCCAAACGTCCGTCGCGTGTGGAGGCGAACTCCACGAATGTCGGCAGCCACCCGCCATTCGTGCCGCCTGTCGCGAACACGTACATCCGCGCCAGGCGTGCCGGTTTCTGTGTCCGCGTCAGCAGGCCGGCCTTAAGCAGGACATCCAGCGACCGAGCGATCTCGTTGAGCTGGTAGCCCAGCAACC
Source organism: Acidobacteriota bacterium (assembly GCA_031404215.1). Classification (GTDB taxonomy): domain Bacteria; phylum Acidobacteriota; class Vicinamibacteria; order Vicinamibacterales; family 2-12-FULL-66-21; genus JALZOC01. The sequence goes on along the minus strand of JANNHC010000626.1, from coordinate 2,234 downwards.
GAGCGAGTTGCTCACTGGTCATCAGGGTTCGCGGATGTCTGGCAAAGAACACCAACAGGTCAAGATCGCAGGGACGGTGGAGCGCCGGGATGCGATTGAGCAGCGTGCGCACCTGGTCCATTTGCATTCGCGGCCACCGCAATGTAGTTTACCTCGTCCGCGAGGCCCCGCAAAGAATCGTCCGGGCCCGACGGGACCGCTTCGAGGCCATCCCTAACTGCTCGACCTCCCGCGCGCCGCACCCGACCGCATCCCCGACGTCGTCGCGGGCCGCCTTTGCCCGTCACTCCACGAAGAACTCGCCGGGCCCCAGCATCGCCACGACGGCCGGCCCGCCTTCGAGAGCACCGAGAGCTTCACGCCGCCCTTCTGGATGTACAGAGCGTGCCACCGCTCGCCTCGACCTTCATGCGACACCTGGAGACGTCGCTGGATCAGTGTGCACGAGCGGCGACGCCGCCATCGCGACACGCACCTGGTGCCGCCGCCACATGGCGTACGCCGCCGGCAGCACGAGCAGCGTCAGCAGCATGCACGACCACAGGCCACCAACCACGGGCGCAGCCGTTCTCGCTGACACGTCGGCCCCAACACCGGCTTCCCAGAGGAGCGGCAGCAGACCGAGCACCGTCGTGGCGACCGTCATGACGAGCGGGCGGACGCGAGCGGCAGCGCCTTCCACGACGGCGGCATCCACGTCCTCGGGTTTCTGAATGCGGCCCTCACGCATGTACCGCGTGAACGCTTCGTCGAGGTACACCACCATCACGATGCCGGTCTCAGCCGCGACCCCCGCGACCGCGATGAGCCCGACCCAGACCGCCGTGGACAGGTTGTAGTCCATGAAGGCCAGCAGCCACACGCTCCCGGCCACGGCAAACGGGAGGCTGGACAACACGAGGAACGTCTGCGGCCATCCGCGCATGGAGAGATAGAGCAGCGCGACAACGAGAACCAGGGTGAGCGGGATCACGTAGCGGAGCCGGGCCTCCATCTCCGCGAGAAACTCGTACTGACCGGTCCACTGCAGGCGGTACGCCGGAGGCAGGGTGAGCTGTGACGCCACGACGGCTTTCGCGTCGTCCACCCAGCCGCCGAGGTCGCGCTGGGTCTGGTCGATGTCGGCGAAGACATACCCGACGAGCACGCCGTTTTCGTCCTTGATCATGGGCGGGCCCGTGGTCACGCGGACGTCGGCGAGTTGACCGAGCGGCACCGCCGCACCCGGCTGGCGCCACTGCTCCATCAAATCCGGTGTTGCCGACAGGCCGCCCATCGGCGGTGCCGCGAAATCGGCGGACGTGCCGCTGGACGCGGCCATGCCGGGCTGTCGTCCGCCGCTTCCTCCCATCGAGCCCATCCCGCCTCCGGCGCCACCGCCACCCGACGCGGCCATGCCGCCGCCCCGGGCACTGGCTCCAGCGCCGGCATTCCTGCCCCCGTAGTCCGTCACGCTCCCTGTCGACTGCACCGGGACGAGAATGCGGCGGAGCGCCTGCGGGTCCGAGCGCCGATCGGCCGCGTAGCGCACATTGATCGAGAACCGGGCACGCCCGGCAATAGCGGTCGAGACCGTCATCCCTCCGACCGCGGCCTCCACAACGTCCTGCACGTCCCGAACCGTGAGGCCGTAGCGCGCGATGGCCTCGCGGTTGGGAATGATGTCCACGTACTCACGCCCGGTCTGGCGCTCGGCAAATGTGCTGCGGGTGCCCGGCACCTGACGCAGCATGCCCTCGAGGGCCACGCTGATGCGTTCGATCTCGGTCAGGTCTTCGCCGAACACTTTGATTCCTACCGGCGTCCGTACTCCGGTTGAGAGCATGTCGATTCGCGTGCGGATCGGCGGCGCGATCGCCATCTGGTAGCCGGGCATCTGCAGCGCGGCATCCAGATCGCGCGACAACCCCGCCAGTGTCCGCGCCTGCTGCTCGGGCCAGATGCGGCGCAGACCGCGTTTCGCCCAGTCGGGTGCGCGCGTGCTGTACCAGCGGGGCGTGTAGCTCGTGGGCCACAGCGCGCGCGGGCGCAGGGCGATCACCGATTCAATCATGTCGAGCTGGGCCGGGTCGGTGGCCGTCTCGGCGCGACCCGCTTTCCCGTGCACGGACGCGACCTCGGCGAAACGCATGACGATACGATTCTGGGCCGTCAGCGCCCGGCGCGCCTCTTCAATCGAGATGCCCGGAAACGTCGTCGGCATCACGAGGAGCGAACCCTCGTCGAGCGGCGGC
>JANNHC010000625.1:0-2043 GCA_031404215.1 Acidobacteriota bacterium | reverse complement strand
CTTCGGTTCGCCGGACTGCTCGATCGCGTCGATGTCCGCCGGCGTCATCCCGAGGACCCCCAGCCGCGTGCGACCGCTGGCCACCACGACGCTCGTGATCCCCGAAACCGACGTCGTCTTTCGAGCGGCCAGGTACTCGGTCTGGGACGAGAGCAGCTCCTGCGAAAAGATGCGCGCGAGCGGCTGACCGGCCTGAACGCTCTCGCCCGTGGTGTTGACGTCGAGCTGCTCGATCCATCCCGCCACACGGGTGTGCACGTGCGAAATTCTCGACTCATCGGGTACGACCGTGGCAACCGCGCGTACCGCCTGGGTCAGGGATTCGCGTGCCACCACTTCGAGGCGTATGTCGAGTTCCTGGAGCGTCGCGGCCGTGACATCGACCGGGACTCGATCGCGGGGGGACGCTGACCCCGTTGTGGCGACCGCGGCCGGGACCCCGGCGGCAACCGCCGTCTGCCCGCGAGGGGCGAACGGCCACGCCTCGCGCGAGTGCTGCACCCACAGGGCGCCAGTCAACAGGAGAGCTGTCGCGGCGGCGGAGGTCACGGGCACGACGATTCGTCGGAGTCGGGAGAAGAGTGTCATGGGATGATCGCCTCATACGATCCAATGGCGCGCGCGAGACGCGCCCACGCGAGACCAAGTTCGGTGTCCGCCGCGATCAGGTCGGACTGGATCACCCAGAGCGCCTGCACGGCTTCAATCACGCTGACGAGTGGCAGCTGGCCCGACGCGTAGCCCGTAACCGCCGGTTCGATCACCATGCGCGCGCGCGGCAGCACATCGCTGGTGAGCGCCGCCTGCCGATCGCGGGCCGCCTGGAGTTGATGCACGGCGACCGCGGCGTCCCCCTCGATCCTCCGGGTCATCGCCTTCAGATCCGCTTCGGACATCTCCCGCATCGCCCGCGCTTCGGCGACCCCGGCGCGGAGCTTCCCGCGCCAGATGGGCAGGCTGAGACCCACCATCGCCATCCAGCCCCGGCCCTCCGCCATGGTGTAGGCCGGCCCCGTGCGAATCGTGGCCATGGGACGGAACATGTCGCGCATCACCAGTACGTCCGCGTCGGCGCGCGCGATCTCGGCACGTCCGGCCGCCAGTTCGGGCCGCCCGGTCAGTGCGGCCTTGATCGCGGGCCAGGACGGCACCGGCTGCGAGAACGCGAGCGGCGCGAGCGCCGGCACGGGCAGATCCGCATCCTGGGCCAGGGTGGTGTGCAGCATCGCCTCCGCGCCCCGGACGTCGCTGACGATCGCTTTCGCAAAGGCGTCCAGGCGCGCGACCTCGACCTCCGCGCGCAGCACGTCGGATTGCGGCGCCGTCCCGCTCGAGTACCGCGCGTTCGCCGCCGTCACGACGTCGCGTGCGAACGCAATCTGCTCGCTGACGAGCGCGGCCGTGCGGCGACGCTCCTGCAGCATCAGGAAGGCATTGGCGGCCTGGACTCCCACGTCCAGCGTCGTCCGGCGCGCGTCCGCGCGCAGCCTTTCGAGGTCCGCCAGCGCGGACGTGCGACGGTGGCCGCGGATCCCGGAGAGAGGAATTCGCTGCTCGATCGTGACGCTCACGTCCGCGCCGCCCAGCATGAAGGGAAGATGGTCGAGCGACGGAGCGATCATCGGGTCTTCGAGCGCGGACACGATGCTCGGCCGCGCCTCGCCGGCGCGCGTGCGTGCCCGTGCGGCTCGGATCTCGTCTCTCCGCTCGCCCGCGATGCGAATCACGTCCGGCAGACTGAGCGGCGACGGCAGCGCGGGCGTCGCCTGGGCCGCCGCCCGGATCGGCCCGAGCGTCGCCACGATCGTGACGAGGAGCGCGAATCGAAGACCTGTGGAATGCTTCATGTCGATTACCGCAATGGCTTCATGCAGCCTCACTCCAGGCCGGCGGCCCTCGCCGGCCCGATGAGGCGATTGGATACGTGGCGGCGCCGCCGGCAACGCGCGGGTTCTCACGCGGCAGCGACTCCTTGCGTTGGTTAGGGGCGTACCGCGAGCGCGGTCCCACACGCGGACCTGCCCACAGGCAGACTTAGATTCT
>JANNHC010000624.1:0-11572 GCA_031404215.1 Acidobacteriota bacterium | reverse complement strand
TACCCCATTGAGCCGCGGCAGACCTGGCACTTCAGACAGTCGATCGACTACTCGGTCACGGCAAACTTCGCCGTGTTCGACGTGGCGTCTCGCAACAAGGACACCTTCCTCTACAACATCTATCAGATGGGGAAGAATTCGATCGAGCGTGGGAGCCGGGACAGCTGGACGACGACCCCTCGACGCGTCATTGCGGCGCAGGCGGCGCTTGCGCCGGCAGCGGGCGGGAGGGGCGGCCGGGGCGGCACCGACGCGCCGGCAGGAGACGAGGCGCCAGGCGCCGGTGGCGGCGGGCGAGGAGGTCCCGGCGCGACGGTCGAACAGTTCACGACGCTATTGCGCGACCCAGGCATGCGCGATCCGCGCGGGTTCATCCTGCCGTCCGATCAGCCGGACTTTCCAACGGCGACGAAATTCATCAACGCGCTGATCAAGGCGGGCATCACCGTTCATCGCGCGACGACGTCTTTCACGGTGGGTGGCACGTCCTATCCATCCGGATCGTACGTCGTCAAGTCGGCGCAACCGTTCAGGCCCCACGTGCTCGACATGTTCGAGCCACAGGATCACCCGGACGACATTGCGTATCCGGGCGGGCCCCCGACGCGCCCGTACGACAACGCCGGCTGGACCCTGGCGTACCAGATGGGCGTGAAATTCGACCGCGTGCTGGACGGGTTCGACGGTCCGTTTGAAAAAGTGAACGGCCTGCAGGCCCCCGCGCCCGGCGCCGTGGCGCAACCCTCGGCCGGCGCGGTTATTTTGAGCCATGCGAGCAACAACGCGTTCATCGCGGTGAACCGCTTGCTTGCCGCGGGACGCGATGTTCGCTGGGTACAGACCGGCAACAACCCGTTTCATGTCACGGGCGCCACGCCCGCGGAGTTGCAGAAGCTTGCGACGGACCTTGGGGTTCGCATCGACACGGCGCCAACCGCGCTGGCCATGACCGGTGCGATCAAGCTTCGCCGGCCACGCATCGGGCTCGCGGATCAATACGGTGGCTCGATGCCGTCGGGATGGACCCGCTTCATCCTCGAGCAGTTCGAGTTTCCCTTCGACGTCGTGTATCCCAAGGTGCTCGACGCGGGCAACCTGTCGAGCCGGTTCGATGTGCTGATCTTTCCGTCGGGCGTCGGCCCGGCGGCAGGTGGCGGCGGACGTGGCGGCGGGGGCGACAACACACCTGTCGAATACCAGCCGATGCTGGGCTCCTACACGGCCGCCGAGACCGGTCCGCAGTTGCGAAAATTCGTAGAGGAGGGCGGTACCATCCTCGCGGTAGGACGCTCCGCCATGAATTTTGCGCAGGTGTTCGGGCTGCCGATCACCAATCACTTGGTGGAGCGGTCGCCTGAAGGTACCGTCCGGTCGATTCCCTCGGAAAGATACTTCGTGCCCGGGTCAATTCTGCGGGTGGCGGTTGATAACACGGCGCCGATCGCGCACGGGTTTGATACCCACGTGGATGTGTTGTTTGACAACAGCCCCGTGTTCAGGCTCGGCCCGGACGCCATGATGAAGGGCGTGCGCGCGGTCGCGTGGTTCGATACCGCGACGCCGCTTCGGAGCGGGTGGGCCTACGGCCAGGGGTACCTCGACGGTGGTGTCGAGGTTGTCCAGGCGAATGTCGGCAAAGGAAAGCTGTTCCTCTTTGCGCCGGAGATCACATTCCGGGCACAGCCTCATGGAACGTTCAAGTTCCTCTTCAACGGGATTTACCTGGGGGTGAATTCTCCCGTCGTCGCCCCCACCACCAACGAGGCGGCGAAATAGGGGTACACCGGCAGTACTACGGTCAGAAAGGCCGGCTCAGGCGCTGTCGGCCATTTTTTTCGCACACGTGTGCGCAAATGGTACCGGGCCGTGTGCCGCACCAGCCCACCGCGCACGGACCGCCGCATTCATCACGATGTTGGCGTTGAACGTGGCTACCGCCGCTATCGTCGTGAACAACTACAACAACGCGCGCCAGCTGAGTCAGCGTTAAGACCAGGGCCGCCATTGGTCGTCCAGAGGGGATCGCCGAGACGATTTGTCTAAAAAACCCGGACAGTCAGACCTGCGCAGTGCCGATACCACCATTGGCCCCGCGACGCGTCCCGTTCCCACAGCCACCGCGGAAGCGGCGGCGCCGTGGGAGGGCCGCGCGCGGTCGAGGAGGCCCCAGCTTTCGGTGGGTCGTGGTCTGACCCGGATCGGATCGGTGAGAGTCGTGACAGATGACGCGGACTTCGAGCACGGGCTGAAAAACTACATGGCCATCATCCTGGGCTTCGCGGATTTGCTGCTTGACGACACGCCGGCACACGACCCTCGCGCCGCGGATTTACGGGAGATTCACAAGGCTGCGACGGCCGCCACCGCGCTCTTGAACAGCCGCCGGAAAACCTCGCCCTGACTGAAGGGCCGGCGTGAGCCGGCCCTTTGAACCACTACCGTCCGCTCCTCTAGCGGCGACGTCCGGCCTTTTTCTTCCCGCCCGTCTTCTTCCCGCCCTTCGCCTTCACGGCTCTCTTTTTCGGCGAGGATGTGCGTTTGGCCGAGGCCTTCCCGGCGGGTCGCTTTGCGGACGACGTCTTCCGGCTGGTTTTCTTGCGGCCACCGGCGCTTTTCGCCTTGCGGCTGCTCGACACCGCCTTCTTCGCCCGGCGGACCGCAACCTTCACCTGTCGTCGCACGCGCGTGACGGCGCGCCTGACCACTCGCTTCGCCGCGCGCCGCGGCTTTTCAGTCTGTTCGACGGCCGACGTCGCGGCGCCTGCCGCCGCCGCCGCCGCGTAGCTCGCGGAGCTTGCTGCGGTCTGTGCGGTATCGACGACCGTGCGGGTCGCGCTCCCGAGCGTGCTGCCAACGCTTTCCGCGGCCCGCGTCAGCAGGTTGTCGTCGTCGTCCAAGTACGAATCGTCAGCCATAGCGTCTCCTTATCGAATGATGCGTGCGATGCCCTGCGGGATTCGATGCAGCGCATGTTAGCAGAGCCCCGCGCAAACGCCGCACTCAATGTAGAGTGAACGGCGGACGTTCACGTTGTACACGTACCACCCGCAAATCCTCGACGAACTAGCTGGCCACGGCCTGGTTCCGCGGCCGGACACCTCTCCGGACCAGCTGCGTGACGCGGTCCGCGAGCTCTACAAGTACGAGATCCGGCGCTTGAGGGACCGGTTGATTGCCGGGCGGATTCAAAAACCGGACTACGCCGGACACGTCGTCGCGCTTCGCAAACGATACTGGATCCTCTCGGTCCCGAAGCAGTTGTGGGGGGATCAGTGATGCGTGATAGTGATTTACCATCAGGCATGCAGGATTTCGAGAAGCTCGGCCTCTTCTACCTCGGCCGTGAATACGACGTGTCAGCGGGAAAGGCTCTGGAGACACCCGTTCTTTACGACTCGCGCGACCTTGTCACACATGCCGTTTGCCTCGGCATGACCGGTAGCGGGAAAACGGGGTTATGCCTGTCGCTCATTGAGGAGGCGGCGATCGACGGTGTGCCGGTCATCGCCATCGATCCGAAGGGCGACCTGGGCAACCTCTTGCTGACGTTCCCATCGCTCGCCGCAGAGGAGTTCCGGCCGTGGATCGACGAAGACGAGGCGCGTCGCGCCGGAATGTCTTCGGACGCTTACGCGGCGGCGCAGGCGGACACCTGGCGCAAGGGGCTGGCGGAGTGGGGGCAGGACGGCGCACGGATTGAGCGGCTGCGCGCATCCGCCGAGTTCGCCATCTACACGCCGGGCAGCCGCGCCGGATTGCCTGTGTCGCTGCTCCAGTCTTTTTCCGCGCCGCCGGCAGCCCTCAGGGACGACGGAGAACTGCTCGCCGAGCGTGCATCAAGTACGGCGACGAGCCTGCTGTCGCTGGCCGGAGTGGACGCGCCTCCACGCAGTCGCGAGCACACGCTGGTCACCAGCGTGTTGCTGACGGCCTGGAAAGACGGTCGCGATCTCGCGCTGGCCTCGCTGATCCAGCAGGTTCAGACGCCGCCATTTCAGAAAGTCGGTGTTGTGGATCTGGACGCATTCTTTCCGCCGCGCGAGCGCTTCGATTTGGCGATGCGCTTCAATGCGGTGCTGGCGGCGCCGGGCTTCGAGCAATGGTTCGAAGGCGAAGCCCTCGACCCCGCGCGGTTGCTCTACACGGCGGATGGCCGCCCGCGCGTCGCCGTGTTCTCGATTGCCCATCTCGGCGAGGCGGAGCGCATGTTCTTCGTCTCCCTGCTGCTCAATCAACTGCTCGGTTGGATGCGTGGATTGACGGGGACGTCGAGCCTTCGCGCGGTCCTGTACATGGATGAAATCGCCGGCTACTTCCCGCCGGTCGCGAATCCTCCCTCGAAGGGACCGCTCCTCACCCTGTTGAAGCAGGGTCGCGCCTTTGGCCTGGGGGTCGTGCTGGCCACACAGAATCCCGTCGATCTCGATTACAAGGGGCTGTCGAACATCGGCACGTGGTTCCTGGGCCGCCTGCAGACTGAGCGCGACAAAGCCCGTGTGCTAGACGGCCTGGAGGGCGCGGCGGCAGGGTCGGTGGACCGCAATGAGGTGGATCGCCTCCTGTCCGCACTTCAGAAGCGCGTCTTCCTCCTTCATAATGTCCACGAGCAGGGACTGGTCACGTTCCAGACCCGCTGGACGATGTCGTACCTGAGAGGGCCGCTGTTGCGCGATCAGATCCGATCGCTGATGAGCGGTCGAGCGCGAGCCGAGGCAATTCCCAACCCCGCGGCCGAAGCAGGCGCCGCGGTCCGCCAGCGAAAAGTCACGGCGTCGCAGTCGGATCACCTGCCGGTGTTGCCGCCTGGCGTCCAGCAGTTCTTCCTTCCGGGCGCGCCGGATGTGGCCTCGACGTCCGCCCTGTATTCCCCCGTCGTTCTCGGGGCGGCGAGGATCGCCTTCTCCGATTCGAAACTCGGCATCGAAGCGACCCGCGATGTGCTGTATGCGGCGCCCATTGGCACAGGCGCGCTGGCCGTTGACTGGGCGGCGGCACAGCGCCTGGACACGCCGGTCGGAGCGCTGGCCACCACACCGCAGGTTGGGGCGTCGTTCGAGTCGCTCCCGGCGGCCGCGGCACAGCCGAAAAACTATGCGGCGTGGGAAAAGGCCTTCAAACAGTGGGTCACGCAGAACGAGCACATCGAGATCCTGCGCCACAGGGAATCGGGTCTGGTCTCACGCGCCGGCGAGACGGAAGGTGATTTCAAGGTTCGCGTGCAGGATGCGGCCCGGGCTTCCCGAGATGCCGCGGTGGATGGAATCCGGCTGAAGTATGCAGCCAGGCAGTCGGTCCTCGCCGAACGGTTGCGCCGCGCCGAAGCGGCGGTGACGCGCGAAACGGAACAGTCGTCACAACAGAAACTGCAGGCCGCCGTGTCAATTGGCGCGACGCTCGTCGGCGCGCTCTTCGGGCGCAAGGCTCTCAGCACCGGTACGCTGGGCCGGGCGACGACGGCCGCGCGCGGCGTGGGCAGGACCATGAAGGAGGCAGGTGACGTCCAGCGCGCGTCCGAGACGGTCGGGTCCCTGCGCGCACAGGTGAAAGAGCTAGACGACCACGTGCGGGACGAAACCCAAGCGATTGTGGCGACCTTCGAGCGCGCCCCAGTCCTGGAGCGGCTCACGTTGCCGCCAAAGCGCGGCCAGGTCAGCGTACAGCTCGTCGCACTGGGATGGGATCCGGAATAGATGAGAGGTGTCGTGCCTGCGGCCGCCGTGATGGCCGCGATGTCGCTGCTGATCGGCAGCGGCGCCTGCCGCGACAGTTCCGTTGAGCCGGATGCGCACCGGGCGACGCGGACGGAGGTACACGAGCTGTCGCCGCCGCCGGGGCAGCTCGCGCTTCCGATGAAAGACGGCTCCGTGCGATTTGCCGTGATCGGCGATTCGGGGCGGGGCGACCAGGCGCAGCACGAGGTCGCGCGTCAGATGATCGCTTGGCGCGGGACGTTTCCGTTCGACTTCGTCGTCATGCTCGGCGACAACATCTATCCGCCCCATGCAGCGGACGACTACCTCAAGAAGTTCGAGGAACCGTATCGCCCGCTCCTCGACGCCGGCGTGCAGTTCTACGCCGCGATAGGCAATCACGACCCGGACACGGAGCTCGGGTACTCGGGATTCAACATGGGGGGGCGGCGGTACTACACGTTCAGGCAGAGCGAGCGCCGCCTCGCGGGACTTGCCGGAGCGGGCGTGCGTTTTTTCGTGCTCGACAGCCGCTCCTTCGACCCGAAACAGCTGGCGTGGGTGCAGGACGAGCTGGCGAAATCAACCTCGGACTGGAAGATTTGTTACTTCCACCATCCTATTTACACGTCAGGACGCTACATGAATGGGGCCCGCGTGCTGCGGCTGGTCCTCGAGCCGATCCTGATCGCCGGCGATGTCGACGTGGTGCTGAGCGGCCACGAACATTTCTACGAGCGGATGCACCCGCAACACGGAATTTCGTATTTCATTTCGGGCGGGGCCGGATCGCTCCGCAAGGCCGACATCAGGCGTCCCTCGGCGATCATGGCGCGGGGCGTTGACTCCGATTTTCACTTCATGATGATGGAAGTCTCCGGCGACACTCTGTACTTCCAGGCCATCAGCCGCACCGGCGAAACGATCGACGCCGGAAGGATTACCAGGACGCCCATCCCCAGGCCCTAAGCCCTGAGCCCTGCGTCATTGCTTCATTGCGGACACGCTGGGCCTTCGCGGATCTGCCTGGCCTTGTCGAGGAAGACTCTGACCCATGCCCTCACGTCGCGGGCCTCCGCGTCCAGCTGGTCATACATGATGATCCGCGACGCGGTGAAGAGCTCCGTCAGCTGGCGGGTGGAGAGCTGCTCCAGCAGCCCGGAGATCAGCAGGCGCCCTGCCTCCGAGATCCGGGCCTCCGGGAACGTCGCCCCGCCGTATGGCAGCGCGCGCATGCTGACCGTGCAGGCCGACCGGTCGCGCCAGACCGGGATGTGCCGCCAGTTGATCAGGTCCACGCGGTTCGGCCCGAACGTCGCCCCGAGATCCTGGATCATCGCGACGGGGTCGGGACAGCCGCCGTCGGGCAGCTCACGCCCGGACGGGCAGATGAGGCGCTGGTTGGGACCCTTGTTGTCCCAGTGAGCCAGGACGATCGCGAGCAGCCGCAGGGCATCGATTTCGGCTCGGCTCGCTCCGCCCCGCGCCGGATCGATGCGATCGAGCTCGTACCAACTCCATCCTTCGACGCCGGCGGCCTCGATTTCAGTTCCCGCCATCCGCTGTTCCACGACGGCGGGAGTAAACGTGCGAACCCGCTCGTAGTTGGTCCGTCCGCCAAAGCAGAGCAAATCCAGGCCGAGCCGCTCGCGGCACTGCAGCGATCGGAAGGGCTGTAGCGGACAGCCGGCACACTGAACAGCGTTCACGACGAACATGTCGTCGGCGGGAAACCCCAGCGACCGCAGTAACCGTGTGCCGGCGACCTCGGCCTGCAGTTCGGCGTTGCGGGCGCCGTACTTGATCTTCAGGACGCGGCCATCGTCTGTTCGGCAATGAAATTTCGGCGTCAGCCCACTCAGCTTCTGGATCGTGAAGCGACAGGAAACCTGGTCGGACGGCAGGAAGCCGCCGGGAGGATTCGCCGCGAAATCGAACTGGCCGATCGGAATCGGCGGCGCTTGCCAGACGCGAACGCGCCTCATCGCGTCGTCGCGCCGGCTCGCCTCGGTGGCTTCGACCTTCTGGTCGTCGTCCGCGGGTTGTGCCGCACCGGCTTTCGATCCGCCGCAGGCGGAGCACGCGATGGCCGCGATCAACAGAACGGGTGCGATTGACGATGGGGCGCGCAGCACCGGGACCGTCAGGCGTCCCCCGGGCGCCGCCGGCGGCAGCAGGGCAACCGCGATGAAGTACAGCACGAGCGTGAAGAACGCGACGTACCCGGTCAGGACACCCGCCGGTTCGTATTGAATCGCGCCGAGACTCGCGCCCTCGACAATCGCGGTGACCACGCGCTTCGCGACGCCGCCATCGGGTGCATACAGGCTTTCAAGCACGACGAAGCGGACGAGAAACGCCGAACCCAGGAGCACCGCCAGGCTGCGCAGCAGGTTGCGACGGCCCGTGACCCCCGCGAGCGTCGTCGCCAGCTGCACGAAGAAGCAGATGCTGAATGCCGCGTTCAGGAGACCGTGGTCTGGCGTGACCAGCGTGAAGATCTGCGCGGAGGCCGCAAAGAGCGTGACGAGTACCACCAGGCCCGACAGATTCTCGAGCGCCGAGCGGCGCGCGCTCATCAGCCTGGGCGGGGACAGCACGCCGGCGTGAACCAGCGACGCGACGAGCATCACCCCAAGCACGAGCGACATGAGCGCTGGCGGCAGCAACCGGATCGTCGTCGCGATACGAAGACCGCCGAGACAGGTGACCGTCAGCAACATCATCGGCAGTACGATCGCCTCGCGTGTTGCCGTCATTTTCTGACCTTGAAGACTTTGAACGGATTGAAATCGGACGCCTCGCGTGTGATCCCGCGCTCGAGCTCGGCCTTCAGCTCGTCTCCCGTTTTCATCGCCAGTTCGGGATCGTCCACCACAATGCGGTGGTCGGGCGCAATTGCGATCGCGCGATCGACGGCCTCGATGCCTTTGCGGAACAACGTGTCGTCGTTGTAGACGCGGCCCCATCCTTGCCTGTAGTAGCTGTAGGCGATGTAGAACTGCGTGCGGGCGTCGAGGTGAGCGGGATCGGCGCGCTCGAACGCCGCTCTCGCTTCGGGATGCTGGTCCCGGTACAGGAACGCCTTCCCGTCCGACGTGGCTTGCGGGTCGACCCTATACGCGCCTATCCCGGAGGCCATGCGGCCGCTGACCTGGGCGACCGTCTGTGGCTGAGCCGCGTACAGCCACAGGATGAACGTCGCGTAGGCCAACGTGAGAGCCAGCCCTGCCATGCGCACCATCACGGTGCATGACTTTGCAGTAACTGTGCCGGGCCGAATGCAGCCAGACTTTCACCACGGGCTGTTAAGGGCGGGAGCCCAGATCGAGCGCCATGACCTGATGGCGATCCCGCACGTACAGGGTCGTTCCGGAGAGGGTGGGAGCCGTCCATGCGCGCTCGTGCAGGATCTGGGCTTTCGCGTGGATCGTGAGCCCGCTCTCGCCCGGCGTTGCGAGCGCCAGGTTGCCGTCTTCGTCGAGAATGATCAGGCGAGTGCCCGCACGAATTCAGCGTGGACCTGGTCATGCTGCGATCCCGCCAACTCATCTCTCCGGTTGAGACGTCGATCGCGGCAAACGGGGCGGAACCAAAGTCCCCGCTGGAGGCGTAGATGCGATGTTCGAAGCGCACCGCGTTACCGAAATGGATCCGCACACGTTTGTTCGCCCAGACCTCCTCTGCGGACACGCGATCGCCGGTGCGCGACAGTTTCAGCACGCGGCTGCCACCGTTATATGCAGACGACACGAAGAGGAGATGATCCGCTCCCCAGAGCGGTGTGCGATCGAAGCTGTTCATGAGCCGAACCCCGTAGAGCCCCGTAGAACCCATGTTATGGTGCCCCTGATGTCCCGGCTGTCCTGCTGCTGCGCAATCACCCTGTCGCTCGCGATGTCCGGATGCTCCCTGAAGAAGATGGGGATCAGCCGCATGGCTGACGCGTTGACGGCGACGGCGTCGGCGTTCACACGCGACAACGATCCGGAATTCGTGCGGCAGGCGGCTCCCTCGACGCTGAAGATGGTCGAGATGCTGCTCGACGACTCACCGTCTCACGCCGGGCTGCTGATGACGGCCTGCAGCGGGTTCACGCAGTATGCCTACGCCTTTATCCAGTCAGAGGCGGACGCCGCGGAGCCGGGAAGCACGACCGCCAGAGATCTGAGAACGCGAGGCGCGGCGATGTACGATCGCGCGCGGGGGTATTGCATTCGCGCGCTCGATGTACGTCACCCGGGAGCCGGTCAGCGCTTGCAGGGGGACCCGAGGACCGCGCTCGCGAGGTTCACCGTCGCCGATGTTCCCGCCCTCTATTGGACCGCCGTGGCCTGGGGAGGCACGCTGACGCTCGCGGACAACCAGATCGCGCGGATTGGGGAGCTGGCAAGCGTCCGTGCGCTGTTCGGCCGCGCGCTCCAGTTGGATGACACGTGGGAAGCCGGGGCCATTCACGAGGCGATGATTACGGTGGAAGGTCTGCCGGTCCTGTTGGGCGGGTCGCCGGCGCGTGCCAGGGAACATTTCGATCGCGCCGTCGTGCTATCGAGCGGGCAATCGGCCTTTGCCTACGTGGCGATGGCGACGGCCGTGGCACAGCCGGCGAAGGATCGCCGCGAGTTCGAGCGGCTCCTCCACGCGGCGATGGCGATAGAGGCATCGAAGCGCCCCTCGATGCGGCTGGCGAACCTCATTGCTCAGAAGCGCGCGCGGATCCTGCTGGCGCAGATCGAGCGTTTGTTTTGAGAAAAAACGGGAAGCTGATCGAATTATCGGAGCGCCGCCGGGGGCAGTGCGCGGCGAGCTTCGAGGCTCACGGGGCGCCCGTTGATCGTCTCGTACTCGTAGTGCACGTCGAGGTATGACAGGCCGGCCAGCTTCACCTTGGCGGTGGATTCAGTGGACACGGGAACCCGCACGCCGTCCACGCGCGCGTAGTGGCGGATGACGTTCACAAGGCTGGTCCAGAACGACGGGTTTTTCGCGAGGCGACCTTCGACCCGCAGAAGCTCGCGGCCGTCCTGGCTGAGCACCACGCGTCCGTCCACGAGCAGAACATCCTTGCGTTTCGGCTTCATGATGACGTACTGCTCGCCGTCACCCTGCCGTGCCTCCTCAAATTCGTAGTTGTCGGGCGTCAACTCCGACCTGCGGCATTCGCCGCCAGCCATGAGGTCCTGTTCGCGTCGCAGGATCGCCTTGAGCACCTTGTTGCGGATGTACTCGGACCCGCTCTCGGACACGATGTTGAAGCGGAACCCGCGTTCGTCCATCTCGGTCCACGCCTCGAGCCAGCCTTCCTGCCCGAAGTGCTCGCTGCGCGCGTGCATGCGCCGATAGGCGCGGTACTGGGTCAGTGGTTGCTCGTGGATAGAGCCGAGCGGATCCGAGAGGCGCTCGGGAGCCTTCTCAGCCCCGGCAGAGGCACCGATCCCGCTGAGCAGCAGCGCGCCGGTGATCGCCCATAGTGACCACAGTCGCGTTCGCGTTCCGGATTGTGAATACTGCATGGCTGCTCCGCGCCCCACAACGCAAGAAGCGTGCTCAGGGACGACAGCTCGGCCGTTCGAGGCATCTTGCTCCCTGCGCTATAGTGCGTGACAAGGAGAATCGTCCATGCCGGTGCTGCGTTCTCGTGACGATCGGATGATCGCCGGCGTCTGCGGCGGGTTGGCGAAAGCGCTGGGGTGGAGCTCGACCTCGGTCCGTATTCTCTATGTAATCGGATCCCTACTGTCCGCCGCCTTTCCAGGTACGCTCGCCTATATCGTCCTGTGGCTGGTGATGCCTGAAGAATAGATTCGACATGGTTCTACCTGGCTCCTACCGGTTTCGGCTACCAGGTCTTCGGGGCGGGGTCTGGGGAGTCGCGGGATGCG
>JANNHC010000623.1:0-2863 GCA_031404215.1 Acidobacteriota bacterium | reverse complement strand
GATCGTCGAACGGATGCACGAACGTCAGGCCCCGTTCGGCGGCGAGTTCATGACACCGCACCTGCGCGTCGGCATAGCTGTCGCCTGAGAGGACCACCTCCGCGCCCATGTCGCGCACGGCGTCCACCTTGATTTCAGGCGTGGTCAGCGGCATCACGATGAGCGCCTGGAGGCCCAGGTGGCGTGCCGCGAACGCGACGCCCTGGGCGTGGTTTCCGGCGCTTGCGGCGATGACCCCGCGCGCGCGCTCCTCGGCGGTCATGTGTGCGATGCGGTTATAGGCGCCCCGCAGCTTGTAGCTGAAGATCGGCTGCAGGTCCTCGCGCTTGAGGAGGACCTCGTTGTTCAGGCGTCGCGACAGGCGCGGCGCGGGGTCGAGGGGAGTTTCCTGCGCGACATCATAGACGCGGCTGGTGAGGATCAGCCGCAGCATCTCGTCGGGCGAGAGCGGACGTTCGGGCGGTCGTCCGCTCACCGTGCGAGTGTCACCGGCTGGATGTGGATGCCGCATTCGAGCTTCTGCCCTTGCCACCGGCCCGAGCGCGCGTCCGACGGATCGAGCGGCCGGGTCGTGCACGGCTCGCACCCGATGCTCGTGTAGCCGGCCTCGTACAGGGGCAGCAGCGGGATCGCGTGCTCACGCGCGTACGCCCAGACCTCGCGGGTTGACCAGGTGGCGACCGGGCTGACCTTGCTGATGACTTTCCCCGACGGGAGGTTGAACGGTTCGAGATGAGCCAGGTTCGCGCGGCTGGGAGACTGCTCGCGTCGCAGCCCCGTGAACCAGACGTCGTGCGCCTCGAGCGCCGAGAAGAGCGGCTCGACCTTGTGCCGGGCGCAGCACGCGTCGGTGCTCGTCTGCCACAGGCCCGGCGACGGCTCGGCGGCGCGCAAGTTGGTCAGGTTCAGGCGCCAGCTGTCGGCCAGCCGGTCTCGATACGCGTACGTGTCGGCAAAGTGATGCACGGTGTCGAGGAATAGTACAGGAATATCGGGAGCGATGCTGCGCAACATGTGGAGCACGACGACATCCTCCGCCTGGAAGCTGCACGTGAGGCACGGCGCCTTCGCCGCCGCGAGTTGTCCGGCAATGACGAGCGCCGCATCGTTCATGTCAGTATCTCCTCGAGCACGCGCCGCACGGCATCGACGGCCTCGCTGTCGGAGGCCGACGCGCGCGCCGCCTGCGCCAGACGTGCGGCCGCGCCCGAACTCGGTTCGACACCGCGCGGCTCGGGAATCCGCTTGACGATCATGCCGGCCCCGGCCGTGAAGTTCGTCGCCGGATCGATCAGGATGAAGCTGCCGGTCATGCGATCGGTCTGGTAGCTGTCGAAGACAAGAGGCCGCGCGGCCGACACGGTGGCCGCTCCGATCTCGTTCAGCGCAAACGGGCGATCGATTTCCGCGGAGACGGTTCTGGCTCCGTGCTTCAAGAGGTAGACACGCCCGGGGTCGAGCGGACGCTCGTCCATCCAGACGATGTCGGCGTCGAACCGGCGGCCGACCTCCGTCGGTCCGGTCGCGAGCACGTCGCCGCGGCTGATATCCAGCTCGTGTTCCAGCACCAGGGTGACCGACATGGGCGCGAACGCCCGATCGATATCGCCATCCCACGTCACGATGCGCGTGACCCGGCTCGCGCGATTGGCCGGCCATACCGTGAGGCTGTCGCCGACCCGGATGGTCCCAGAGCAAATCTGGCCGGCATACCCGCGAAAGTCATCCGAGGGGCGGACGACAAGCTGCACGGGAAATCGAAAGGGGCGGGCGGTCGCGTCGCGATCCACTTCGACCGTTTCCAGAAACTCGAGCAGGCTTGGTCCGTCGAACCAGGGAGTGCGCGCGCTGCCCGTGATGACGTTGTCGCCGTGCAGGGCGCTGAGCGGAATCGCGTGCACCCGGGCGTTCCCCTGGATCCGGGCGAACTCGCGGCAGACGTCGTCGAACACGGCGCGGTCAAAATCGACCGTATCCATCTTGTTCACGGCGAGCACCAGCGTCGTGATGCCCAGGAGTTGCGCGATGCGCGCATGGCGGCGGGTCTGTTCGCGCACGCCGTGCCGGGCATCCACCAGCAGGATCGCCACCTCGGCGGTGGACGCGCCGGTCGCCATGTTGCGGGTGTACTGTTCGTGCCCCGGCGTGTCGGCCAGCACGAACTTGCGCCGCGCGGTCGCAAAGTAACGGTAGGCGACGTCGATCGTGATGCCTTGTTCGCGTTCGGCGCGCAGGCCGTCCGTGAACAGCGAAAAGTCGATCGCGCCGGCGCTGCGATTGCGAGAGGCGGCCTGTACGGACCGGATCTGATCCTCGTACACGCCGCGCGAGTCGTACAACAGGCGGCCGATGAGCGTGCTCTTCCCGTCGTCCACGCTGCCCGCCGTGCAGATGCGGAGGAGGCCGGGCATCAAAAGTAGCCTTCGCGCTTCTTGAGCTCCATCGACCCGTCCTGGTCGTGATCGATCACGCGAAGCTGACGCTCGGACTGGCGGACTCGGACGAGTTCCCCGATGATCTTCGGCACGGTATCGGCGTCCGACCTCACGGCGCCCGTGCAGGGCGAACACCCGAGCGAACGCATCCGGCACATCACGCGCTCGACCCGGTCGCCGGGCAGCATGGGCATGAACGGCTGCTCGGCCGAGATGAGCGACGACCCGCGCACGATGACGTCGCGTTCTTTCGCGAAGTAGAGCGGCACGACCGGGATGCGCTCCTCTGGTCCAGCCAGGTGCACCTCATGGTGAGCGGTCTGTACGACGACATCGTCGAACCCGCCGGTGCCGAGCAAGACCTCGAGGTCACCGGCTTGGCCCACGTTTTGATCGCCTGTAAGGCGTACTTGAAGGGCGCGATATAC
>JANNHC010000622.1:0-3191 GCA_031404215.1 Acidobacteriota bacterium | reverse complement strand
CCTGAAAGCCATTCAGGCGCGCTCCCAACTGCGCTACAGGCCCCAGAGGTGAGACGCGATCCCTCATTGTAACGAAGAAACGGCCGAACCTCCAACTTCCGGAGCGTGACTGCCGATCCGGATCGTATACTGGTGTCCGCCACTTGCGGCGGACCGCGACCCGCGAGGCAACCCGGCGTGTCACGCACATCACGCGGCTGCGTGAACCGCCTGGAGGCCATGAATGTCACCCCACACCCACGATCACGCAGCCGTCGCGCCCACCGAGGTGCTCGACCCCGTCTGCGGAATGACGATTGCTCCAGACGACGCCGTCGGCCACATCGAATACAAGGGCCAGCTGTACTACTTCTGCAACGACAGCTGCCTCGAGCAGTTTCGGGCGGACCCGGCGCGATTCGTAGACCCTGACCGCAAACAGGCACGAGTCGCCGCCACGGATCCGGAGGCGGAGTACACCTGCCCCATGCACCCGGAGATACGCCAGACGGGACCCGGCGCGTGCCCGATCTGCGGCATGGCGCTGGAACCGGTGGCGATTACCCTCGAAGAGCAGCCCAACGAAGAGCTCGACGACATGACGCGGAGGTTCCGGTGGTCGCTCGCGCTGACCGCGCCGATCCTCGCGTTCATGGTCGCGGAGTTCCTGCCCGGCCAGCCGCTGCATCACGTGCTGCCACCCCGCGCGCTGAACTGGACCGAGCTCGCGCTCGCCGCGCCGGTCGTGCTCTGGGGCGGCTGGCCGTTCTTTCAGCGGGGATGGACATCCATCCTCAACCGCCACTTGAACATGTTCACGCTCATCGCGCTCGGCGTCGGTGCCGCGTTCGCGTTTAGCGTGGTCGCGACGATGGCGCCAGGCCTCTTCCCCGATTCGTTCCGCATGAACGGCGCCGTCGCGGTGTACTTCGAGCCGGCGGCGGCGATCGTGGTGCTCGTGCTGCTCGGGCAGGTCCTGGAGCTGCGCGCCCGCAGCCGGACCGGCCGCGCGATTCGGAATCTGCTTGGGTTGGCGCCCAAGACGGCTCGCCGCATCGGGCCGGACGGAACCGATCAGGACGTGCCGCTCGCTGACGTGCATGCCGGAGACCGGCTGCGCGTCAGACCAGGCGAGCGCGTGCCTGTCGATGGCCTCGTCCTCGACGGAAGAACGACGGTCGACGAATCGATGGTCACCGGGGAGCCGATTCCCGTCGAGAAGACGGCCGGCGACAAGGTCACCGGCGGCACCGTGAACGGCACCGGCACGTTTGTGATGAAGGCCGAACGCGTCGGAGCCGACACGCTGCTGGCGCAGATCGTTCGCATGGTCGGCGAGGCGCAGCGTTCCCGTGCGCCGATTCAGCGCCTGGCCGACACGGTATCGGGCTGGTTCGTGCCCATGGTCATCGCGTCGGCCATCGTCACGTTCGTCGTCTGGTCGTCGTACGGACCCGAGCCCCGGCTCGCGCACGCGCTGGTCAATGCAGTGGCCGTTCTGATCATCGCCTGTCCGTGCGCGCTTGGCCTCGCCACTCCGATGTCAATCATGGTGGGCACCGGCCATGGAGCCGAGGCGGGCGTGCTCATTCGAAATGCCGAGGCGCTCGAGATGCTCGAGAAGATCACGACCCTCGTCGTCGATAAGACCGGCACGCTCACAGAAGGCAAACCCAGGCTGGTGAGCGTCGAGACGCAGGATGGTTTCGATGAGGCGCGGTTGCTCGCGCTGGTCGCCAGCCTCGAGAACGTGAGCGAGCATCCGCTGGCAGGCGCCATCGTCAGCGGGGCGCGCGAGCGGGGCGTCGCGCTCGTGGCCGTGGCCGACTTCGAATCCATCACCGGCCTCGGCGTGACGGGAACGATCGAGGGCCACCGGGTCGCCGTCGGAAACGTCAAGCTCCTTGCGTCGCTGTCCATCGACGCGGGAACGCTCCCGGCGCGGGCGGACGCACTTCGCAAGAGCGGCCAGACCGTCATGTTTGTCGCGGTCGATTCGCGCGTTGCCGGCCTGATCGGAGTCGCGGACCCGATCAAGGCAAGTGCCGGGGAGGCGATTCGCTCGCTTCGGGCCGAAGGTCTGCGGGTCGTAATGCTGACCGGCGATAACCGGACAACCGCTGAGGCGGTTGGCGCCGCTGTCGGGATCGATCAAATCGAGGCGGACGTCCTGCCCGGCCAGAAGGCCGCTGTTGTTCGGGATCTGCAGAGCAAGGGCGAGCGCGTCGCGATGGCGGGCGACGGGATTAACGATGCACCAGCCCTGGCCCAGGCCGACGTGGGGATTGCCATGGGGACGGGCACGGACGTGGCGATGGAAAGCGCCGGCGTGACCCTGGTCAAAGGCGACCTCCGCGGTATCGTCCGCGCGCGACGGCTGAGCCGGACGACGATGCGGAACATCCGGCAGAATCTGTTTTTTGCGTTTGTGTACAACGCGGCAGGCGTGCCAATCGCAGCGGGCATCCTGTATCCGTGGTTCGGCCTGCTGCTCAGTCCGATGATCGCGAGTGCGGCCATGACGTTCAGCTCGGTCTCCGTCATCGGAAACGCGCTCAGGCTGCGACGCGTCAAACTGTAGAGAGCGTTATGTATACTGGTGGAGCTGTGCGGCTTCGCTCCTTCGCGCTCGTGCTCGCCTTCCTGGTTGCGGCAGCTCCCGTGATCGACGCCGTGTGCCAAATGGACTGCGGCCGGCCACCGGCGGCCTCATCACCCTGCCACGAGGCGGGTGCCCCGCAGGATGGCCCCTCGTTGCGCGGCGCCCCTCACGCCTGCGATCACCGCCACACCGGCGGCAGCCCGGCACGTGTGACGAGCGCCGCCGACCGCGATGAGGTCGGGATTTTACTCGCCGTCCCATCTGCCACGCTCGCATATGCCAGCGTGCCCGAGGCTCGCACGGCCGCGTGCGCCGCCATGCACGGTCCGCCCGGCCTCGGCGCTCGGAGTGTGTCCTCGCGCCTCACCGCCCTCCGCATCTGAACGCCGCGCGCGCCGATCGCGCGCATCCGCCCGCCTTCCAATCGTTCGTGTCCAGTTTGAGGTTCGCATGCAGTCCAGCAGAAGATTGTTTCTGCGCGGCCTGGCGTCCGTTGCGGGCGCCGCCTCCGCGCAATCCGCGTACGCGCAGCACGTCCATCCGGCTCCGCAGCCACTCGCGGAGCCGGTCGAGCCCGCTGTGTCGGCCTCGCCGCCACACCCACGCGGCG
>JANNHC010000621.1:0-11790 GCA_031404215.1 Acidobacteriota bacterium | reverse complement strand
CTCAGCGCCGTCGCACCGGAGGCCGGGGCGACGCCGGGCGCGGCGAGGGGCACCGCCGCGGTGCCCGTGGGCAGCGCTGCGAGGGGGCGCGAGCATCAGCGGCGGCGCGTCGCGGTCGTCGCCGTGAACGCGCAGCGCCGGGTCATGCCGCCGTCTCACACGCTCGGCAATGCGCTCGCCCGGCAGCGTCTCGTGTGGATGCACGAAGAGGCGCCCGATGCGCTTCTGAATCGCGACGGCGGACAGTCGGCCGAGATAGTCATCGATGAGCGCGCTCGACGACGCGTCAGATGAGAAGAGAGTTCCCCATGCGAAATCGATCCTTCGTGCTGCTGCTGGTCTTCGCGTCGCTGCTGTTCACCGTCCCTTCCCGTATCACGGCGAATGCGCCGCCTTCGTGGCATGGGCAGGCAGCCGAGGCGGTAGCAACGCGCTCGGCAGGAATCTGGGAAGGACGCCATGCCGAATTCGAGGCGTACATCCGCGACGCCGCGATCGATCGTTTCGAAGAGGTGCCGATTGGCGTCACGCATCCGAAGCGCGCCTTCTTCAAACCAGGCGGGCTCGTGGAGAGCGCCGCGTGGAAGATCCTGCCGCCAGGGCGGCCGTCGGGCTACTGGGAGAGCTACAAGTCGGAGATCGCCGGGTACGAGCTCGACAAACTCCTCGGCATGGGGATGGTGCCGGTCGCGGTCGAGAAGCGCTGGAAGGGCGACACCGCCGCCGCGATCCTGTGGCTGACGCCGATCCACTCCTGGAAGGAAATGGAACCCCGCCCCAAGCCGGGAAAATGGGTCCCGCAGGTCGCCCGGATGAAGATGTTCGACAACTTCATCGGCAACAAGGATCGCAACGCCGGAAACCTGCTCGTGGACGACGACTGGAACCTGTTTCTAATCGATCATTCGCGGGCCTTCATCACCGACAAGGACCTGCCGTTCAAGATGGAGCATATCGAGCGAGTGCTCTGGGGCCGGATGCAGGCGCTCGACGAGCCGGCCTTGACCGCGGCGCTCGGCAAATGGGTGGATCGCGGCAGCATCCGTGCGATGCTCGCGCGGCGCGACAAAATGAAGATTGCGATCGACAAGCTCGTGGCTGCCGGCGGTGAAGCGGCCGTGTTCGTGACGAAGTACT
This sequence comes from Acidobacteriota bacterium, assembly GCA_031404215.1. Taxonomy (GTDB): domain Bacteria; phylum Acidobacteriota; class Vicinamibacteria; order Vicinamibacterales; family 2-12-FULL-66-21; genus JALZOC01. The sequence goes on along the minus strand of JANNHC010000621.1, from coordinate 10,653 downwards.
AGACGCATGTCACGCCCCCATCTGCGGCCGCTCCTGCTCGCGGCGCTTGTCGCCTTCACGGCACTCGACGCCGCGCCCATGCCACGTATCGTCGCGGTTGGCGATGTTCACGGCGCTGCCGACACGTTTGCGGGGATTCTGCAGCGGGCGGGCCTCATCGACGATCAGCGGCGCTGGATCGGCGGCACCGCCGTCCTCGTCCAGACCGGCGACCTCCTCGCTCGGGGAACAGAAGTCCGCGCCGTTCTGGATCTCCTGATCGCGCTCGAGCCCCAGGCAGCCGCAGCCGGTGGCCGGGTGCAGATCCTGCTCGGCAATCACGAAATGATGGAGCTGATCGGGGAACCTCGAGACATCGCGCCGGAGCTGTTCCAGCGCTTTGCGGACGAACGGTCCGAAGCCCGGCGGGAGCAGGGCTTCCAGGCGGCCTCGAAAATCAGCCGTGGGAAGCCGCTCGACAAGACCAGGTGGCTTGCCGCCCACCTGCCGGGCTACGTCGAATATCGGGAGGCGTTCAGCCCGAGCGGACCCTACGGCCGATGGCTGCGCTCAAAGCCAATTATCGCCGAGATCAATGGCACCGTCTTCATGCACGGCGGCGTGAATCCCGACTTCACGACCGAATCGCTCGAGAACTTGAACCGCCGCGCGCGCCGGGAGTTGACCGAATGGGATGACGGCTTTCGCTGGCTGCAACAGCACGACCTCGCGCTACCCTTCTCGACGCTCGTGGAGGTCGTGGAGGCGGCGGGTGCCGAGCTGAGGCGCCTCGAGACGCAGCGAAGGACGGATCCACTGACCCAGGACGACTTCAGCGCGGCAAGGCTTCTCGTGCCGATCGTGAAAATCGACGCGTCAACCATGCTCAACCCGAATGGGCCCCTGTGGTTTCGCGGCTACAGCACCTGGACCGACGAGGAAGGGGCCGGTCGCATGTCGGCGCTCCTGCGCAAATATCGGGTCAAGCGCTTCGTGACGGGCCACACAGCCCAGCCGTCCGGCCGCATCCTGCCCCGATTCGGCGGCGGTCTGTTTCTCATCGACACCGGCATGCTGAACGGGAAGTTCTACCCGTGGGGCCGCGCCTCGGCGCTCGAAATCGTCGGAGAGACCGTGACACCGATCTACATCTCGAATCCCTAATCCTTAATCCCTCATCCCTCATCCCTCTTCCTAGTTGCCGCCGTAGCGCGCCATCGCGAGATCCACGAGCTCCTCGATGAGCTGCGTGTAGTTGCGGCCCGACTTACGGGCGGCCATCGCGAACTCCGCCTTGGACGCCAGCCAGGGATTGGGATTGGCTTCGATCACGGCGACGCGACCGTCCGGGCGCAGGCGCATGTCGATACGCGCGTAGTCTCTCAACTCGAGCGCCTGGAACACCGCGACCGCGGTCTGATGGAGCAGCGCCGCCGTCTCTTCGGGCAAGTCCTCGGCAATCGCGGACTTGGTGTCCCGGTACGCACGCGTACCCTTGCCCCACTTGACTTCGGCCCCCGCGATGCGCGGGCGTCCCTCGGGCAGCTTCGACAGATCGAGCTCGACGACTGGGAGCGCGACGGGGTTGTCGTTGCCAATCACACCGACATACATCTCGCGCCCGTCCACGTATTCCTCGATCAGCACCGGTGAATCGAAGTTCGCATGCAGCCAGTCGATGCGCTCCATCAATTCACGGATCGACGAGACGACGGCGTTGAACTCGATTCCGATCGAGCCGTCCTCGCGCGCCGGCTTCACGATCACCGGAAACTCCAGATCGTGCGAGAAGTCGAGGCGGCCGCGGAACGATCGCGCGAAGACGGGCGTGTGGATGCCGTGGAACTCGAGAATCTTCTTCGCGACCGCCTTGTCCTGCCCGTACAGCAGCCCGCGCGACCCCGCGCCGGTGATGCGTTTGTCGAGCAGCTCGAGGTAGGCCGCGATGCAATAATCGGCGGTATCGTTGCCGCCGAAGGACTCGGCGAGGTTGAAAATCAGATCGCAATCGACCTTGGCGAGCGCGTGCAGGCCCTTCGTCGAGCCGTCGAGCAGGTGCAGCGTGGCGTCGTGTCCAAGCTTGCCGAGCGTTTCGGCGACCTCGTCTTCGACTTCTTTCTTGTCGAGCGTGCGGGTGATTGGCGCCTTGTCGGCGGTTGCGTCATCCGCATCATCAGGCGCTTCCCAGCGATCGTAAAGTACGAGGACGTTCAGTTTGCCCACGGTATTGCGGGATTATAAGGACTGCGCGGTCAAAACTCCAAGCAATCAAAACTGCATCGATGCGTAACGGTCATTGACAGCCGCTACGTGGTGACGGAAGATTTGCGTTTCAGACTCACACTCGAGAAGGGGCAGGATAGAACGATGCGAAGGGTAATGACGATGGCCGTGCTCGCGCTCAGCGTGGGCCTGAGCGCCTGCAGCGGTCCGAAACCGGAGGAGTTCGGCACCGCCGACGCTCAGGCGATTCGGCAGGCAACCAGCATGCTTGAAACGGCGTTCAACGCGAAGGACGTGGACAAGATTCTGACGCTCTATACCGACAACTCGGTCTTCATGCCGCCGAACAAGCCGCTGTTGCGCGGAAGGGAACCGCTCAAGAGCTTCTACCAAAACATGCTCAACGGGGGCTCGACCGATTTGAAGCTGACGACGGTCGACGTCGCGGGACATGGCCCCATCGCCTACGAGAGCGGGTCCTACTCGATGATGAACGGACCAAACCACGACCGCGGCAAGTTCCTCTTCATTTACCGCAACATGGCGGGGAACTGGAAGTTCGAGTACACGAGCTGGAGCAGCGACCTCCCGCCTGCGAGCCAGTAGGGGTCAGGGGCACCACTCTCGTGTCGAGCAGATGAAACACTCGGAAAAGGTTGCCCCCGTCGCCGCCGCGGCGAGCGCCCTCGCGACGCTGCTATGCTGTCTGCCCGCGGGCATCGCGGCCGCGGCCGCGACGGCCAGCTTGGGCGCAGCCGTCGCACCCTACCGATCGTGGTTCCTGGGGGCATCGGCGATGCTGTTGGCGATAGGCGTCGTGCAACTCACGCGTGCGCAACGCTGTTCCACGCGGACAAGTGGTTCGAAGGCGATCCTGATCGTATCGGCGGCGATCGTTGTGCTCGTCGTGCTGTTCCCGCAGGTCCTGGCAGGACTGCTCGCCGATTGGCTTCCATAGGGGAAAACCGTGAGTCGACGGAAATGGATTTGGATCGCGCTCGTCGTCGTGCTCGCAACGTTTGGGTATCGTTCCTTCGGGACCCACAACGCACCCGCGGGGCAGCCTCCGCTTGCGCACCTCGACGCCGGGTCGATCGAGGCGCTTCGCGCAGACTTCAATCGCGCAGCGGACGGCGTCCGCATCATCGTTCTGCTTGCCCCCACGTGATCGAAGTGCCTGCGGGGGTCTTCCGCAGTTGAATCGATCCTGCGCGCGCATCCTGATGCGCCCGCGCGCGTCTTTGTGGTCTGGGAGCCAATTCTGCCGACCGACTGGGCGGCGCCCACGACATTCGCACTGCATCGCATGAAAGACCGGCGGGCACAGCAGTACTGGGATCCCAACCACCTCGTCGCCAGGAAACTCGCCGCTGACGCCCGCAGCCCCCAGCCCGCACACGAGTGCTGCGACCAGTCCGGTGTGTTATGGGACCTTGCTGCCGTGTACCCGAAGGGGGTGCTGTGGGGCGATCGGATGCCTGTGGCGACGGTGTTCAACGGGCCGGTCAGCGACGTGAAATCCGCTATTGAATCCGCGCTCGCCGCACCTCCACAGTGACGCGCGCTCGCGCAAAATTGTGCGCGGTGTGCCAGATTTGAACGCCACTCTGCCACGGTATGGCGGATTTCCCAGATTATCCGCGGGAATCAGGTTTGCCCTACCGGAGGCGTGCTTCGCCTTTCCTGCCGCGCATTCGTCATCCTCGCGGCGGCGTTCATCTGCGCCGGCAAAATGCGCGGCCACGGACCCGTCACGCCCATGGCCGCCACCCAGGAACTGAATCGCTGCCTGTCCGACGTCCGCGCCGCCGCCCGGCGTGGCGCCGCGGCGGATCGCTCGCTCGCGCGTCTGGAAGCGAACGCCAGGGTTGTATACTGAGCGTTCCCTCTCCGGGCCGGAGTGGTGAAACTGGCAGACGCGCGGGACTCAAAATCCCGTGACCTTCGGGTCATGAGGGTTCGACCCCCTCCTCCGGCACCATTTGAAGACAAAGGGCGCCTTTCCCTGCAGAGTCGAAATTCGCTGCCGTTCGAGGTGGTCAAGTTTCACTTGTTCAGCCGGTCCCAGTCTGAATGCCTGTGCTTGCGGCCAACCATCGGGATGAATCGGAACAAACACAGAACAGTCCACATGGACGCATACAAGGCGGCCGTCAACATGATCGGCACGACCACTAAGTACGCACCCAGTAGGATCATGTTGAGGATGAACCGCATGAGTTGAGGTAATCCCGTCTACAGCCTATGCGGCTTTTTTGTTGGCTGCGGCAAGCAGCCCAACGATTTCAACGAGACTCCAGACGTGCGACGAGATACCAGCTTCCATCGCGGGCGTGACGCGGGGCGTCTGATGCACGCGGCAGAAGTTGCAATACGTGAAGCGTAGCGCGACTGCCGCTTCGTGATTCACCAACTTCTTTGAGAAGCAGTTCGTCAGGCGGGTGCTGAAGCCGCTTCGGCATGCCTCAAACAGTGTGTCCGCGAGCTTTTCAAGACGTCGCGGAGGCCGGCTTGCTACTTCCAGCCGAAAGCGTCCCTCATCACTCCAAAGAGGTCCGTATTCGCCATGTACCCGTGTACACGCCCGGCGCCGGGCCCTTGCGCGGCAACGAGCACCTCTTCGCCCGTGTGGCCGTTGTCCATTCGGACCGCGGGAATTCTGATGTCGCGGCGCTTCTCCTCCGCCGCCTTGGCTTCCGCCTCCTCCAGTCCCTCGAGCAGCGGACTGCCCTGCTGCCCGCCGCGCACGCGGATATCAAACGAATGGTCGGCGGTAAACAGGAGCAGGGTATCAGGACCTGCCACCCGCGCCGTTTGCTCGATGACACGGTCGAGCGCGACCATCCGATCGAGGCCGCGACGGAGGTTGTCCGTGTGCGTATCCCACTCGACCATCAGAAAGTAGCCCTTCGGATTGCGCGACAGCATTCGGAGAGCGAGCTGCACCGCCTCGGCGAGGTCGAACTCCGCCGACTCGAGCAGGACAATCGCGCGCCTCGCACGAGGCGCCACCGCGGCCCATCCCGGCAGCAGGGGACGTCCCTTCTCGCGCGCGAGCGCCTCGAGATCGACGCCGGCCGCGGCGAGCGCTTTGGCGATCGCCGGACGGCCCGCACCGATCATGACATCTACGCCGTCGCCGAATCGCGGCGCGAAGATCTGGGGAAAGATCACGGCAGTCGAGGCGCGATCGTTCGCTTTGGCGTACAGCGCGGCGGGCGTCGCACCGCTCAGAGAGTCGTTCGTGATGATCCCGGTCGAGAGCCCCCGTTCCTCGGCATACTCCAGAATGGTCTTGAGCGGCGCGCCGTCGCGTACCCCACGCTCGCCCGACGCGGACTGCCCGATAACTCCGTTGCGCGTTTTCTGGCCGGTGACGATGGCTGTCATCCCGGCGGCCGAATCGGTGACGAAGTGAGGTGTGCTAACCGTGTCCGAGAGGCCGATGTGCGGCATGCGTTGCACGAACAGCTTGCGCGGAACTCCGTACCCATGAAGGCTTGCGGCATTGATCGTCGGGATCCCACCGGCGTCGGCAAGAAAGAGAACCACGTTCTTCGCCCGCTTCGCCGCGGGCACGAGCGCGGGAACGAGAAGAAGAACCGCCAACAGACATCTGGTCATTTCTTTGACCTCGAGACACAATTGCGAGAGCCACTCGACATCGCGGAGGGCCGCAGGCCCGTCATTATAGAGTTACGCTGCACGATCGGCGACTTCGTGCCCGGCTGCGAGCGCAGATCGGTCGCGTACCCGAACACCTCTGCCAACGGCACGAGCGCTGTGATGATCTGCGTACCTCCGCGGATCACAGGCGTCAACGACGATTGTCGCGACGGCGGTCCTATGCGGGCGAGCGCAGGGCGTTGTCCACCATCGCCTGCGCCTCGCGGACGATGGCGTCGAGATGCGCCTGGCCATTGAAGCTCTCCGCATAAATCTTGTAGATGTTCTCGGTCCCCGAAGGCCGTGCCGCGAACCAGCCTGTCGGGCTGATGACCTTCAGGCCACCGATCGGTTCGTCGTTGCCGGGGGCGCGGGTCAGCTTGGCGACGATGGGTTCGCCCGCCAGCCGTGACTCCCCCACCGCCTCGGGCGAGAGCCGCTGGAGCCTGGCCTTCTGCTCTGGCGTCGCTGGCGCGTCGATGCGCGTGTAGCAGGGTGTGCCGAACTCCGCCGTCAACGTGCGATAGTGCTCGCCTGGTTCCTTCCCCGTGCGCGCGGTGATTTCCGCCGCCAGCAGACCCATGATCGGGCCATCTTTGTCAGTGGTCCACACGGTTCCGTCGCACCGTGAAAAGCTGGCGCCTGCGCTCTCTTCACCGCCAAAGCACACCGAGCCTTCGAACAGGCCCTGCACGAACCACTTGAAGCCAACCGGCACCTCGAGGACCCGACGCCCGTGTTTGCGCGCGACCCGATCGATCAGGCCGCTGCTGACGAGAGTTTTGCCGACCGCGCCGTGCCCCGGCCACTCAGGCCGGTTCGCCAGCAGGTAGTCAATCGCGACGGCGAGGTAATCGTTCGGCTTCATCAACCCCGCGGACGGTGTGACGATGCCGTGCCGGTCCGCGTCAGGGTCGTTGGCAAACGCAAGACGATACTGATCCTTCAGTCGAACGAGCCCCGCCATCGCATAAGGGCTCGAGCAGTCCATGCGGATCTCGCCGTCGTGATCGACGGTCATGAATGAAAACGTCGGGTCGATCACGGGGTTGACGACGGCGATGCTGAGGCCGTAGATGTCATTGATCGGCGCCCAATAGGGTTGGGACGCACCGCCGAGCGGGTCCACGGCCAGCTGCAATGCGGCGCCTCGAATGGCGTCCATGTCGATCACGTGGCGCAGGTCCTGCACGTATGGCAGAACCAGATCGTGCTGGTGCGTGCTCCCGGCTTTCATGGCCGCACTGAACGGCATGCGCTTCACGCCGGCGTTGCCCTCTCGCAGGAGTTCGTTGGCGCGGTCCTGCACCCATCGCGTGACCTGCGTGTCCGCGGGTCCGCCGTCCGGCGCGTTGTACTTGAAGCCGCCGTCCCGCGGCGGGTTGTGCGACGGTGTAATGACGATGCCGTCGGCGAGGTGGGCCGTTCGGCCGCGGTTGTACGCCAGAATGGCCCGCGAGATGACCGGTGTGGGCGTGACGCCGTCGTCCCGCTGGATGATGGTCTCGACGTTGTTGGATGCCAACACCTCGAGCGCCGTGCGCTGCGCCGGGGCGGACAGCGCGTGGGTGTCCTTGCCCATGTAGAGCGGGCCGTCGGTTCCCCGGGCGCGCCGGAAGTCGCAAATGGCCTGGGCGATGGCCAGGATGTGCGCTTCGGTGAACGTGCCACGCAGGGACGTGCCCCGGTGTCCGCTCGTGCCGAATGCCACCAGCTGATGAGGGTCTGTCGTGTCGGGCCTGCGATCGTAGTACTCGCGTTCGAGCAGCGCGAGGTCCACCAGCAGGTTCTTGGGAGCCGGCTTCCCGGCAAGTGGCGAAGTCGCCATGTGTTGTTTCATTCCCCCACACGCGTCAGCGCGTCGCGATACGCCACTGGCACTGACGACCCATCACAACGAACGCCACGAGGAGGAAGGCAGCTCAAAGCGTCCGAATCACCCGGCAGGGATTACCGGCCGCGAATACGCCGTCCGGAATATCACGAGTGACGACGCTGCCGGCGCCGATCACGGACCGCGATCCGATCGTCACGCCCGGACAAATCACCGCCGCGCCACCGACCCAGACGTCAGTGCCGATCGTGATCGGCTTGGCGAACTCCCTGGTGCGCCGAAGTTCGGCCTCGAGCGGGTGGGTCGCCGTGTAGATCTGGACCGACGGTCCGAACAACGTGAAGTCGCCGATCCGCACGGCGCAGACATCCAGCACCACGCAGTTGAAGTTGAAGAAGACGCGCTTCCCCAGGAAGATGTTCGACCCGTAGTCGCAGAAGAACGGCGGCTGCATCGACACATCTTCGCCTCCGGCGCCGAACAATTCGATCAGCAGTCGTCGACGTGCGTCCGGGTCAGCCTCGCGCGTGGCGTTGAACGCCTGGCACAGGCCACGCGCGCGCACGCGTGCCGACGACAGCTCCGGATCGAGCGGATCGTACAGCTCGCCCGCAAGCATCTTCTCCCGTTCACTCTGCATCGTGAGCCTTGTCGTCAGGGTTCGCTGTCCCGCGGATGGTGCGTAATGGCCGCGATCGCCTTGGTGAGTTCGACTGGATCAACGGGCTTCGGGAGATGCGCCTGGAATCCTGCCGCGAGGCTTCGAGCCCGATCTTGGGCGCGTGCGTAGCCTGTCAGCGCGACCGCGGGGAGAAAACCTCCGTGTTCAGCTTCATGCTGCCGAATCTGTCGGATCAACCCGTACCCGTCCTCGTCCGGCAGGCTGATATCGCTCACCAGGGCGTCGGGCCGCTCGACGTCGAGCCTCTGAAGTGCTGATCGGACCGATGACACCGCTTCCACGCTGGCGCCCGCCTGCGTCAGCACCAACGACGTCAAAGCGCGCCCGTCGGGGTTGTCATCGACGACCAGGATGCGGAGATCATCGAGCCGCGGCAAGCGCGGCATGGGTGAGGCCGCCGACTCCGCGGCCCGTCGCTCTCCGAGCGTGGCCGCTTCACCTGGTCGAGCCTCACCGGCTGAAATCGGCAGACAGACGGTGAACGTCGCGCCGCGCCCCACGCCGAGACTGGACGCGTGCACGGTTCCCCTGTGCAGCTCGACCAGCTGCCGAACGATGGCCAGCCCGAGACCGAGTCCGGTGTGTCGTCGCGTCGTCGCGCCATCAGCCTGGCGGAAGCGCTCGAACACGTGTGGGAGAAAGTCCGGACTGATGCCTTGGCCCGTATCGACGACCCTGACCTCCATGTGGTCATTCGAGGGTGCGATGAAGACATCAACACGCCCGCCGTCAGGCGTGAATTTGATCGCATTCGCGAGCAGATTCCAGATGACCTGCTCGAGCCGGCCAGCGTCTCCGCTCACAGTCTCGATGGCCGCGCGATCGGATGCGCACGCAAGTTGCACGTTCTTGGCCGCCGCCAACGGCCGGACGGCATCCATCGCCGCCTGCGCCACGCCGACAAGATTGACGTGCTCCCGCGCCAGGTGAAGGGTGCCCGCAACGATTCTGGACACATCCAGCAGATCGTCGATGAGGTACGCCAGAGCCGAGGCGTTGCGCTCGATCACCGCGACCGCGTGTCCCGCGCGGTCGGGCGGCACTTGCTTCGCCCCCAGCATGCGTGCCCATCCCAGGATGGCATTCAAGGGCGTCCGGAGTTCGTGCGACACCGTGGCGAGAAATTCATCCTTGAGATGGTTGGCCCTCGTTGATTCCAGGTGCAGCAGGCGCACTTCCAGCATGTTGCGCACCCGCGTCAGCACCTCGGCCAGATCGAACGGCTTGCTGATGAAATCCTTCGCGCCGGCCTGCAGCGCGCGCAGCTTGTGGCCCGGCTGGGCGGTAATCACGAGGACCGGCAGGTAGCTGTCCTTCTCGACGTCCTTCAGGCCTTCCATCACCTGGAATCCGTCCATGCCTGGCATCTGAAGATCCAGGAGGATCAGGCAGTAGCAGTTCTTGCGCTGAAGCTCGCAGACTTCGTGTGGATCCATCGTGGACGCGATGGACGTATAGCCCGCGCCGCGCAGCATGCGCTCCGGCAGCGAGACATTCACTGCCTGGTCGTCGACGATCAGGATGCTGGCGTGAAGAATCTCGGCTGAACTGACCATGGCCGTCCTGCTTCATTTGCGAGGCCGAGCCACGTCGTCGGCAAATTCCAGCGCCATGCGCAGCGTGTCCATGAACTCGTTGACCTTGATGGGCTTGGTGAGATACCGGAAGAATCCTGCCTCCATGCCCTTCCTGATGTCGCGCGGCATGGCATTCGCGCTGAGGGCCACGATGGGGATGTGCGAGGTGACCGGGTCTTCGCGCAGGATTCTCAGTGCTTCGATGCCGCTGATGTCAGGCAGATTGACGTCCATCAGGATCATCTCAGGCTGGGAGGCGCGCGCCAGCTCGATGCCGAGAGTCCCAGTCGCCGCGGTCAGCAGGCGCATATCGGGGCGGCGCGCGATGAGTTGCTCCACCAGCTTCAGGTTGGCCGGGTTGTCCTCCACACAGAGCAAGGTACGCAGCCGCGCACCGTGCGGCACGTGCGATGGGGTGTATGCGGCAGCTTCGCCTCCTTCATCCTCAAGTTGCGGTGCGGCAGCCGAGATCAGTTCGATCCAGAACACGCTCCCCACCCCGACCGTGCTGTCCACGCCGATTGCGCCCCCCATCAGTTCGACCAGGCGCTTGGTCACCACGAGGCCGATGCCCGTGCCGTCCTCGCCTCCGGCCTCTTGTCCGAGACGATTGAACGGCTGGAACAGCTGCGCCAGCTTTTCGGGACGCAGTCCCGCGCCGGTGTCCTTGATCTTGATGCGAATGCGGTCCG
>JANNHC010000620.1:0-5067 GCA_031404215.1 Acidobacteriota bacterium | reverse complement strand
CCCAAGTACAACTTCTATGGAGGCAACCGCAAAGGCGCCAATCTGTTCGGGGACTGCATCCTCGCTCTCGACGTCAGGACGGGCAAGCGTCTCTGGTATTTTCAAACGGTCCATCACGACATCTGGGATCTCGACAACAATTCGGCGCCGCAGCTGACGACCATCAGGCGCAACGGCCGGAACATCGATGTCGTGGCCGTCGCCAGCAAGACGGGCTACCTCTACGTGTTTGATCGCGTCAGCGGCCAGCCGATCTGGCCGATCGAGGAACGGCCCGTGCCGCAGACGACCAGTGTCCCGGGTGAAGAGTTGTGGCCGACGCAGCCGTTTCCCACGAGCCCGCCCCCCTTCTCCCGCCAGAAGTTCACGGTGGACGACCTCAATCCGTACATCCTGACGCCGGAAGAACGTGAGCAGTTCAGGCAGCGGATCCTGAAAGCCAGGAATGACGGGCCCTTTACGCCGATTGGGTTCGACGAAGTGATTCACATGCCTGGCAATCAGGGCGGATCGAATTGGGGCAGCACGGCCGGCAATCCGAGGGACGGCAGCGTGTATGTCATCGGCTTCAACGTGCCGACGATCATTCGACTGCTAAAGCCGGGCGAAGTTCGCGCCGGAAGGGGCGGCGCGGCGCCGGAAGTGGTGACGGAGGGACGGTACGTGACGGACGGCTTCGGACTCTACCCGACGATCGTCAATCCGCCGTACACCACCTTGACCGCGTACGATCTGAACAAGGGCACGATCAGCTGGCAGATTGGCCTTGGCGACGATCTACGTCTCGTCGGTCAGGGCGTGACAGGGACGGGTACGGCCGGAACGACCAAGGGCGGGATTATCCCGACCGCGACGGGACTGTTGTTCGTCACGGCCGCTGACCGCAAGGTCCACGTGTACGACAGCAGCAGCGGCAAGCAGTTATGGGAGTTGCCGCTGGGCGGGACGTCCAGTGGGTCGCCCTCTATGTACGAACTGGGCGGGCGACAATACCTCCTCGTCACGGCATCGGCCGTGAGTGGCCGAGGGGGCGGGCGCGGCGCCGCCGCCGCTGCACCCGCAGGCCCCACGGGGATCGTGGCGTACGCGCTGCCACGGAACCCACGGTGACTGCTTCAGGCCTCACGATGGCGAGCGCTCGCCGCATCATCGCCTGTCGCTCGCGGCTGCCTCTGTCAGAGCGCACGCCATGAGCGCTCACGCCGTCCTGATCACCGTCTCCGATCAGCCAGGCATGCTGTTCGGCCTCACCCGCGTGCTGGCCAGTCGTCAGGCCAACATCACGTACGTTGACATGCACAGCGGAGGCGCGATCTCCGACATCTATTTCGAGTTCACGCTCGCGGAAGACGCGTCACCGGACGGTGTGCTGCAGGAACTGGGGGACGTCCCGGGCGTCGTGCGGCTGGAGGAGACGCCGTCGCTCGCGAAGATCTACGGGAAGCACATCATCGTCATGGGCGGCGGCGCCCAGGTCGGCCAGGTGGCGCTCGGGGCGATCGCCGAGGCCGATCGCCACAACATCCGCGGCGAGCGCATCTCGGTTGACACGATCCCGCTCGTCGGCGAGTTGGAGCTTGCGGCCGCGGTGCGCGCCGTCGTGCGACTACCGCGCGTGCGGCTGCTCGTCCTGGCCGGGTCGTTGATGGGCGGCGAGATCACGCGCGCCGTGGAGGACGTCCGGCAGAAGGGGATGTTTGTGATCTCGCTGAACATGGCCGGCAGCGTTCCCGATGCCGCCGATCTCGTCGTCAGCGATCCAGTCCAGGCCGGCGTGATGGCCGTCATGGCGGTCGCCGACACCGCCAAGTTCGACATCGTCCGGCAGCAGAAGCGCCGCTACTAGTCCAGGAAGGATCGCCGCGGCTCGCCCACGACGGCTGATTCAGGCGTGCGCGCGATCGCGAGCTGCGCGCCGGCCGGTCATGCTGTCGATCTGGATGCGATAGACCACGACGCCGTGATGTTCCGGAGGACCCAGTCGAGCGGCACCGGGCAGCCACCATTCGACGCGCCCGTCGAACAGGTCGAGTGCGCGTTGCCGGCGATTCCGGTGCTCGTCTGAGTCGAGAATTTCGTCGTACCGTCCGAAAATCACGAGGGTCGTCCAGTGAAATCTGTCGGCGACGTCTTCTACTTCGACACAGACTTTCGGATTCCGCCGCATCCAGTCCACTTTGTTGCCGATAGTCGAGAAACTGAACAGGCAGTTCGATTCGGGGTCGTACGCGAAGGAGATCGGAACCACGTATGGCTGGTCCGCATACGCACAGGCCAACCGGGCGAGGTTCATCCGAGACAAGACCTCGCGGCATTCCGTGTTGGTGAGCGGGTGGATGATCACGCTTGCGGTTCCAGAGTTGAGTATAAACGATGCACCTCCTCGGATGCCTCGATCACCCGGGTGCTCAGCGCTGCAGAACGCGGGCGGCCAGCCAGCTGGGCCGCCCTGCGTCCGGCGGGTGCTCCAGAACGCGGGCCGTCTTCGCTGAATCATCCGAACCCCACCGGCCGGTCATGCGATCGATCCGGATGCGGAACACGATGGGAGGCCGCTGTTCATGCCCCGGAAGCGGAACGGCGGCAGGCTGCCACCACATGGCATGTTTCTGAAAGAGTTCCTGGCCGATTCTTCGCAGGTCTTCATACTCAGGCACGTACGGGAGCTCCTCGTAGCGCCCGAATACGACGACGCTCGCCCAGTGCGTCGGAGGTAAGAATTCGTCGACTTCGAGGCCAACAAGAGGATTCTTCCGCATCCACTCGATTTTCAGACCCTGCGTGGCAAAGCTATAGAGAAACTCGTGGTCGAGATCTACATGGATGGGAACGATGTAAGGCTGGTTATTCCGGGCGCACGCCAAACGAGCGACATGCGTCCCGGCGAGCATTGCGCGGCACTCCTGCTCCGTCATCTCGTGAATGACCATGGCAAAGCCTCGCAGGTGAAATCACAATCCTCCGGAACAGGGCGTAGTCACACGGACTGCCGCACGACGAGTCCTCAGAGATGCATGCAAGACGCAGGCTGTTCCTTTAGTGCGCCCCATCGACAGGGTGCCAGTCCTGCGGGAGGGCAGGGGGGGATTTTTCCCCATGCATTGGAATTATTTCCCGGAGCCCGCCCAGTGAGCACAACGCCTGCTGACAGGGTTTTTCAGTGTGCGCTCACGACTTTCGACGGTCACGAGCCCATATTGAAGGATGGAGGTAATCGCATGAGGACAACATCCGGCCGCCTGCTGCTGTGGGGGCCGCGCCTTCTCGGTATTCTGGTGAGCCTTTTCATCGGCCTGTTCGCGCTCGACGCATTCAGCGAGGGTAAGCCGTTTCTCGAGGCTCTTCCCGATGTGGTCATTCACCTGATCCCAGCCGTCTTGCTCCTGGCGCTCGTGGCGGTATCGTTTCGATGGGAGTGGATCGGGGCCGTGGTGTTCATCGGTCTCGCCGTACTGTACGCGGCGACGATGGCGAAGGGGCACCTCGATTGGATGCTCCTGATCTCGGGTCCCCTGTTGGTCGTTGGAGCGCTCTTCTTGTGGAGTTGGCTCCACCACAGCGAGCTGCACGCATCGTGAAGCCCGCCCCAGTGGGGGCGTCAGCGCCTGACCGCGACCCGGCGGGTGGATCGTGTCAGGCATCAAACTGCCGATTCCGTGGAGGCCAGCGCTTCGTTACTCGGGACGTTGTCGCTTGTCTTGTATCGTCTCGATGTATTTCACGAGCGCTTCGATCGTGGACTTCACATCGTCGGGACTCGTGCTGGTCTGCGATTTCGAGAACACATCGCCCCAGACCGGCATGTCCGACCTGCTGTGAGCCTCATCGCGCGTGCGTCCGTCCACGAACTTGACGATCGTTTCTGTCGGGAACCGGCCGTCGTTCTTCTTGGCCAGTTGCGTGAGATCGGCGGGCCGCTTCCGAAGGGAGCTCGCGATCACGCCATCCCCCTTCCCGCCTGCGCCGTGGCAGGTGGCGCAGTACGTGTCGTAGTTCTGCTTGCCGTCGATGGTTTGGACGCTTCGCTCCTGTTCTCCAGAAACCGCGGCCACGACAGACGTCCCGGCGATGACCCCTACCAGCAGGATTCTCCGACCTCGCATAGCACTCTCCCCGCCGGCAATCCGGCAATCCGACTCTCCTCTGGCTCGAGCACGTGCTGAGCGACGTTCGCCACCACGTGCCCTCGCGGCTGTCTCATGGAGGACGTCCTTCGGGAGCGGGCACGTGCGCGCACCTGACCCTAGAGTGCGCAAGGACCGTGCCGCAGGCGGGTGCGTCGCGCCCCGGCGGGCCCGGCCGCTCGATCAGCGCGGTTGATCGTCTTTCTCGTCGGCGTCATCGGCGCGCCTGGTCTGCCGTGGTCCTGCCTGAGCTGCATCAATGATAGTTCTGATCCCCGGGGAGCGGGTCGGGTCCACCAACCCGACATCGCCGCAATCCGTTAATGCGTGTGTGAAGCCGGCTCACGGAGCGCGCTGGCGGGAGACTTGCAGCCTCTACGGATGCTGCCGTGACGCTCACAACCATGCCGTTCGTCGGATCGATTGCCGCGCTGATGCTCCTGACCGGACTGCCGCTCCCGAGAGTCGCCCAAACGACTGTCCCGAAGGCGGACCGGGATCTTGTCATGTCGTCCACGGTGGGGCGCGATCTCTTCGAGTTCTACTGTTCGTCCTGCCATGGCCGCGACGGTAAGGGCGGAGGTCACGCGGCCGCGGCGTTGAAGGTGCCACCACCGGACCTGACCACGCTCGCTCGCCGCAACGGCGGCGCGTTCCCCACTGAGCGAGTGGAGGGCTTCGTCAAGGGCGAAGGGCGGCTTTCGACGCCGGCCCACGGCTCGAGCGACATGCCAGTGTGGGGACCGATCTTCAAGGGGCTCGACAACCGAAATGCGATCAACGCGGCCCGTATCGAGAACATCGTCAAATACATCGAGTCGATCCAGGCAAAAGCGAAGGCCCTGGCGACCGGCGTTTGAAGACACGGGCACGGCTCTTGCTCAGGTTTCGGGCACATGCGACGCGCGCCTGTCTTGATCGCGGTGCTGCTACTGCTGATGTT
>JANNHC010000619.1:0-2975 GCA_031404215.1 Acidobacteriota bacterium | reverse complement strand
CGGCCATGATGTCATGCGCAGTTGTGCGTCAAGTCTTGCGCATCACATCGCGCTTGAATTCCTGATACAGCGCGTGCATACGCTGGAACAGCATGCCCGGTGCGCCGTCGCCCACCGGTTTGCCGTCGAGCGTGGTGATGGCGAGCACTTCCTTGGTGGAAGAGGTGACCCAGATTTCATCGGCGTCGCGGGTTTCGGCCTCGGAGATTTCACGCACTTCGACTTCGAACTCGCGCGCATGGGCAATTTCGAGCACCACGTCATAGGTGATGCCCGGCAACACCAGATTGTTTTTGGGCGGCGCCAGCAGCACGCCGTTTTTCACCACGAACACGTTGCTGGCCGACGCCTCGGTCAGTTTACCGTCGCGAAAGAGGATGGCCGCCACCTTTGTAGGTATGTGAGGCGTTCAGCTCGCCGATGAACTCGCCGATCAGAAAATCCACGTCCCACCTGGTGACCGCATCGTCCAGCAGCCTGCTGTAGCGGCTCTTCAGCGCCGCCCAGTCCACGCCGTGCATCCCGGGGTCGTAAAAAAAGTCGCGCTCGAAGCGGAACACGTCCGTGAACATCTGCCGCCACTCGGCGCGTGGGTCAACCGGCGCCTCCATGTCCGCGGTGACCATCGGCTTCTCGAACTTCTGCGCCGCCTTGATGTCGAGGATTGCGAACTTGTTCTTGAGTCCGACCAGCATCTTCTTGCCGTCAGCTGTCGTCTCGAAGCCGTCAGCCTCCTCGAGCACCGTCTTTTCTTCGCGCTCGGCGAGGTCGAAGAAGACGATGACGCTCTTCTGCTCGCCTGAGCCTGTCCGAGGCGTGCGGCGATAGAGCAGCTTGCCTTTGATCGCCTGGATGTCGGCGTAATTGCCACCCTTGGGCGGCAGTACGACGGCGCGCGTTTCAAATCCGTCGAGATCGATGTCCACGTTGGCGGGCGACGACGCGCGGTCGTCGGGTTTCGTCTCCTCGGGCTTCTTCTCTTCGGGTTTCTGCCCTTCGGGTTTCTTCTCGTCGGGCTTCTTGCTTTCCTCTTTTTTCTCGTTCGTATCGATCGCGGAGTTCTCGGCGTCGTTGCGCGCGGCCAGGGGCGACTTCACGTCTCTCCGAAGCGGCACCACGACAAGCTTCGTCGGATTCGGATACGTCCAGGAGTTGTCGAAGCTGCCGTACACCGGATCGAAGTCACGATCCGAGGCATAGAACAAGTACTTGCCCTCGGGCTCGAACGTCGGTTGGGTGTCGTTGAGATAGCCCGTCGTGGCCTGGTGGAGTTTGGGGTTCTTCGTGTCGTACAGGAACACGGCGCTGTTTGCGGGCGTCGTGGGCCTGGCGTACGCCAACCAGCGCGAATCGGGCGACCACCGCATCTTGAAACTTTCGAGACCCGGATGCGAGATCCAGTCGGGACTCTGATCGATCTGGGTCGCACGATTCGTGTCGAGATCGTACACCCTGATGCGCATCGCCTGGTCAATGAAGGCCAGCTTCTTGTTGTCGGGCGACCACTGCGGCGCGTACCGGAATCCGGCGCCGAGCGACGTCACCTTTCGTTCCGGCCCGCCGCCCTCGGCCGGACGCAGCGTGAGTTCGTATTCGCCGCTGCGGTCGCTCCAGTACGCCACGGTCTTTCCATCAGGCGACCACCGCGGATACCGTTCGGACACACCCGACGATCGCGAGACGTTGACGATCGCGCCGAACTCGGCGGGTACGGTAAAGACGTCCCCGCGCGCCTCGAACACCGCGCGCTTGCCGGTCGGCGACACGCCGGCCGATTGGATGAGCGACTCCACCTTTGCGGTCCTGGTTCGCAACGTCGTCTCGTCGGTGACGACGTGCACGGGGATTTCGGCCGCCTTCTCGGATGCGAGATCGAGCAGGTAGAGCCGGCCGCCCGCCTGGAAGACCATGCCGCCCGGGCCGATCGAGGGAAACGTGAGATCGAAGTCGTTGAACTCGGTGACCTGCCGCGACGCGTTGCGCGACACGTCGAACGCCCAGATGTTGTTGCGCTGGTTCGCGCCGCGATCGGAGAGGAAATAGATGATGTTGCCGTGCCACATGGGCTGACCATCGTTGGCCGGATTGGCGGTGATGTTCTTGGTCGCGAACGTCTTCAGGTCAAAGAGCATCAGGTCTGGCGCCCAGCCGCCGCGATACCGCTTCCAGTTGCGGAAGTCCTGCGACATCGGCATGTAGACGAACTGCGTGCCGTCGGGCGAATAGGTGCCGAACTCCCCGTAGGGAACCGGAAGCTTGTCCGGCAGTCCTCCTTCGAGGCCGACGGTGAAGAACTGGCTGTAGCGCTGCCGGCCGCTCTCGCGGCCGGAGGCGAACAGCACGCGCTTCCCATCCGGCGTCCACCCGATGACGCGGTCGCCCATCGGGTGATGCGTCAGCCGCAGCGGCTCGCCGCCGTTGGCCGGGACAACGAAGACGTCGACGTTGCCGTCGTACGCGGCGCTGTAGGCGACCTTGGTGCCGTCAGGCGAAAAACGCGGAAACGACTCTTCCCCAGGCGAGGAGGTCAGCCGCACGGCCGTGCCCCCTTTCTTCGGCACGAGCCAGATGTCCCCCGCATAGACGAATGCGATCTGGTCCCTCGACACGGTGGGCTGGCGGAACATGCGTGCGTCGATCTGCGCAAAGGCCGGCGGCGATAACAGCGTGGCCAACGCCACCATCGCAAGTGCGCGGACGGACTTCCAGATAGACATGTAGGTGCTCCAGGAAAGAAGACGAAGAACTATTTTACTCCGTCCATCGGAATGAGGAGGCCGCTTCACCGTCACGCTGCACGGGCCGACGGCAAACACGAAGAAACACGAAGAGCACGATGAACACGAAGCCGGAAGATCGCGCTGCGAGCTGGCGGGAACCGCGCGTCGCGCGGTCGAGTGTGGGTGATATACGGGAAAAAAACCCACCCAGGAAAGATGAGGGGGTGGGTTTAAGGATCAAAAACCCACCCCGCA
>JANNHC010000618.1:0-10699 GCA_031404215.1 Acidobacteriota bacterium | reverse complement strand
CGGATGATGGGACCGTACTGGCCGTTCTACTGGGCGCTGATGGTCTGCAACATCGCGGCGCCGCAACTCCTGTGGATCAAGAGCGTGCGGACGTCCCCCGCGAAGCTGTTCCTTATCGCGATGTTCGTGAACGTCGGGATGTGGCTCGAGCGGTTCGAGATCGTCGTCACCAGCCTGCACCGCGACTTCCTGCCCTCGTCCTGGGGGATGTACTGGCCGACGCGGTGGGACTGGATGACGTTTTTCGGCACGATCGGATTGTTCATCACCCTGTTCTTCCTGTTCATCCGGGTGCTGCCGATGATCTCGATCTTCGAAATGCGGACGATCGTCCCGGGCGCAAAAGTGAAGGGAGGCAAAGCGCATTAGCGCGGTCTCGTCATGGACCACACACTTCCCGTTCCGGCGCTGTACGGCGTGATGGCGGAGTTCGAAGACCCGACGTCTCTCGTCGAAGCGGCGCGCCGCACCTACGACGAGGGATACCGGCAGTTCGATGCGTATTCGCCGTTCCCGATTCACGAAACGTTCGAGGCGATGCACCTCCACGACAAGCGCGTGCCGCTGATGGTGCTGGGCGGAGGCATCGCGGGCCTGTGCACGGGGCTCGGCCTGCAGGTGTGGGTGTCGGCGTTTGCCTATCCGCTCAACATCGGCGGACGCCCGTATCTGAGCTGGCCGATGTTCGTGCCCGTCACGTTCGAGCTGACGATCCTCTTTGCCGCGTTCGCCGCGGTGTTCGGGATGTTCGCGTTGAACGGGCTCCCGATGCCGTATCACCCGGTGTTCAATGTGGAACGGTTCACGGCGCACGCGAGCCAGGACCGCTTTTTCCTGGCGATCGAAGCGGCCGATCCGAAGTTCGACCACGCCCGCACGCGCGCGTTCTTGCAGGACCTCGGCGCCAAGGAAATCAACGATGTCGAGCCATAGCGAGCGCCCGCGGCCCGAGCGAGCGGCGTGCCCGCAGCGGGGTGATTCGCAGCGACTCGATCAGCATTATTCAATGGTCGAGGGGCCCCACCCCCGCTCCCGTCGCGCTCGGCGGCGCGGCTTCGCCGCGCTTCCCTCCGGCGCCTCGCGCTGGCTGAGGGCTCTGTGTCTTCTGTCCGGTGCCCTCTCTCTGATCGTCATCTCCGGGTGCCGGCAGGACATGCACGACCAGCCGAAGTACCGCGGGCTGCGCGCCAGCGCGTTCTTCGCGGACGGGTCGAGCGCCCGCCCGCTGGTTGAAGGCACCGTGGCGCGCGGAACGCTCCAGGAAGACGAAGCGTTTTTCACCGGCAAGGTCGTCGGCGTCGCCGTCAAGGAGCTGCCGTTCGCGGTGGACGCGCAGGTGCTCGACCGCGGGCAGGAGCGCTTCAACATCTACTGCAGCCCGTGTCACGACAAGTCCGGCGGCGGCAACGGGATGATCGTGCAGCGCGGCTACAAACAGCCGCCGTCGTTTCACATCGACCGGCTGCGCCAGGCTGACGCGGGATACTTGTTCGACGTGATGACGAACGGGTTCGGCGTGATGCCTGACTACAAGGTCCAGGTCGCGCCTCGGGATCGATGGGCCGTCGTCGCGTACATTCGCGCCCTGCAGCTCAGCCAGCATGCGGCGGGGTCCGACGTTCCCGGCGGTGATCCCACGAAGGTCCCGCTGGCGGGCGGCGGCCAGCCCGGGCCGGAGAAACACTGATCGCATGGATACACACGCAGTGACCACCGGCGTCCCGGCGCTCGCACGGCTGCAGCGATGGGGGCTCGTCGCGGGCTTCTGGGGATTGCTCGCCGGCGTCGTGGGGGCCATCTTCAACCTCGACCAGTTTTTCCGCTCCTGGCTGGTCGGGTTCCTGTTCTGCCTCGGGCTGTCACTGGGATCGCTCGCGCTGCTCATGCTTCAGCACATGTCCGGCGGCCAGTGGGGCCTCGTCGGGCGACGGGTGTTCGAGGCGGCGAGCCGGAACGTGCCGTTCGTCGCCCTGATGTTCGTGCCGCTGCTCTTCGGGTTGCCGAGGCTTTACACCTGGGCGCGCCCGGAGCTGGTGCGCGTCGATCATGTGCTCCAGATGAAGGAGCCGTACCTGAATGTGCCGTTCTTCATCACCCGCGCGGTCCTCTATTTCGCGATCTGGACGCTGGGCTCGTGGCTGCTCAATACCTGGTCCGCCGCGCAGGATCGCGGCGAGGTCGCGGTCGATCCCGCCGACACGGTGCGCTTCCGCGTCGTCAGCGCGCCAGGCCTGCTCGTGTACGTCATCACGTTGACTTTTGCGACGACCGACTGGGTCATGTCGCTCGACCCGCATTGGTATTCGACGATCTTCGGACTGATTTTCGTCGCGGGCCAGGGCCTCGCCGCGTTTGCCTTCGTGATTACCGTGCTCGCGATGCTGAGTCACGTCGAGCCGTACGCCACGTATCTGAACCCCCGGCTGCACTTTCTCGACCTTGGCAAGCTCCTGCTCGCCTTCGTCATGCTCTGGGCGTATTTTTCGTTCTCGCAGTTCCTCATCATCTGGGCCGGAAATCTTCCCGAAGAGATTCCGTTCTTCGCGAACCGTCTTCAGGGGGGCTGGCAGTATGTGTCGCTCGCCATCCTGGTCGGACATTTCGGGTTGCCGTTCGTCCTCCTGCTGTCGCGCGACCTGAAGAGACGGCCGCATCTGCTCGCCAAGGTGGCGATCGCGATACTCGTGATGAGGCTCGTGGACCTGGTGTGGATCGTGGAGCCGATGTTCCCGCACACCGGTTTTCCGATTCACTGGATGGACGTCGCGATCCCGATCGGCCTGACCGGCGCGTGGATGGCCATGTTCGCCCGCAACCTGCGCAGCCGCCCGCTGTTACCGCTCAACGATCCCTTCTTCAAGGAGGCGTTCGCGCATGACGTCCACTAATCACGCACCGCGCGGCGGGAATCATCACTACACCGACGCCGAGATGCACAACGAGAACGTCTCGCACGAGCACTCGGACATCAACATCCGGACGGTGCTCGCCTTTGCGGTAGGACTCGCCGTGGTCGTCCTCGCGTCGGCGGTGCTGATGTGGATCATGTTCCGGATGCTCGAGTCGCAGGCCGGGAAGAACGATCCGCAGCTGTCGCCGCTGGCGCGGCCGAGCGGCCAGGAGGCGCCGGCGCCAAGGCTGATGACCAACGAACCGGCGAACCTGGCCAAATTCCGGGCGGAGGAGATGAAAAAGCTCGAGGGGTACGGCTGGGTGGACGAGCGCGCAGGCGTCGCCCACGTACCGATCGAGGACGCCAAGAAGTTGATCCTCCAGCGGGGATTGCCTGTTCGTGCGAGCGGTGCCATTGACAATCCCCTCATGGGCACGCACGCGCCTGCGTACGGGGACGCCTCCGGTGGGCGCGCGATTGCGGTGCCCAAGGCACCGGCCGCGGCGGCTCCGCCAACGCCGCCGGAGGTCAAGAAGGAGACAAGGGATAAGGGGAAACCGTGAACGTCTTTGCCAAGCTCGCGACGGCGCTCGCTACCTCCGCGGCACTACTCGCCGCGGCGGCGCCCGCGCGCGCACAGGGGCGGGCGCCGGACGGTGCCGGCCAGCCGGCGAAGGCGAAGCCCGGCCTGCTGAAGCAGGTCGGTATCGATCAGCGGTTGAATCAGCAGGTGCCGCTCGATCTCGTGTTCACGGACGAAACAGGCCGCGACGTGCCCCTTGGCGAGTTCTTCGGAAAGCGGCCGGTCATTCTCGCGCTCGTGTATTACGAATGCCCCATGCTCTGCACCCAGGTGCTCAACGGCGTCGTCAGCGCGCTCGGCGTGCTGACGTTCGACGCGGGGCGCGAATACGACGTGATTGCGGTCAGTATCAACCCGAAGGAAACTCCGGCACTCGCCGCTCAGAAGAAGCAGGCCTATCTCGATCGGTACAAGCGGCCGCACACGGCGGCGGGCTGGCACTTTCTCACGGGCAAGGAAGAGAACATCCGGCAGCTGGCGGCGGCGGTGGGCTTCCGCTACGCCTTCGACGAAGAGATTCAGCAGTACGCGCACGGTGCCGGCGTCGAGATCCTCACACCTCGCGGCGTCGTGTCGAAATATTTTTACGGGATCGAGTATTCCCCGCGCGATCTCAAATTCGGACTTATCGAAGCGTCAGAGGACCGGATCGGCTCGGCCATCGAGAATGTGCTGCTCCTCTGTTATCACTACGATCCGGCGACCGGACAGTACGGCGCCTCGGCGATTGCGGCCGTGCGCATCGGCGCCGTGGCGACGGTACTGGCGTTTCTGACGTTCCTGTTCGTGAGCCTGCGCAAAGAGCGCACGGCGCACCGGGGCGCGATGTGAGCGTTCACCGAACCTAACGATGTTCACGAATTTTCCGTTTTTTCCGGAGCAGGCGTCAGCCCAGGCGGCGGCGGTCGACGGCATCTATTTCTTCATGCTGGCCGTCACCGCGTTCTTCTCGCTGCTCATCGCGGGGCTGGTGGTCTTCTTCGCCATCAAGTACCGGCGGCGGCACAAGGACGAAGTGGGCGTCGCCATCCATGGATCGCTGGCCCTCGAACTCCTGTGGACGGTCATCCCCTTCCTGATCACGATGGTGATGTTCGCGTGGGGCGCGAAGGTCTTCTTCGACATGTACCGGCCGCCCGCCGGCGCGATGGAAATCTACGTCGTCGGCAAGCAGTGGATGTGGAAGGCCCAGCACATGGACGGCCAGCGGGAGATTAACGAGCTCCACGTGCCGGTGGGCCGGCCGGTGAAGCTGACCATGGGCTCGGAAGACGTGCTCCATAGCTTCTACATTCCAGCCTTCAGAGTGAAGGCCGACGTCATCCCCGGACGCTACAACGTGCTGTGGTTCACGCCGACCAAACCGGGACGCTATCACCTGTTCTGCGCCGAGTACTGCGGCACCAAGCATTCCGGAATGATTGGCTGGGTCTACGCGATGGAGCCGACCGAATTCCAGGCGTGGCTCGGCGGCGGCAAGCCGTCCGATACGCCGGCGGCCGCGGGTGAAAAGCTGTTCACGGATCTGGCCTGCTCGAGCTGCCATCGAGACGACGCGCTGTCGCGCGGGCCACAGCTCAAGGGGCTGTTCGGCAAGTCCGTCCAGTTGCAGAACGGCGCCACGGTCACCGCCAACGAGTCCTACATCCGCGAGTCGATTGTGAATCCGCAGGCCAAGATCGTGACCGGCTTCCAGCCGATTATGCCGACGTTCCAGGGGCTGGTGACCGAGGAGCAGCTCCTCCAGCTCATCGCGTATGTGCGATCGCTCGGCGAGGCTGCGCCACCCGCCGGGGCCTCCACACACACGCCGGGCAAGGACTAACCATGGAAACCTTGAATTACATCAACAACGGGCACGGCCTCGCGTCGTGGTTGTTGACGAGAGACCACAAGCGCATCGCGCTGCTGTATCTCGCGTCGATTACGTTCTTCTTCTTCCTCGGCGGCCTGTTCGCGTTCATGATCCGGCTCGAGCTGCTGACGCCGGCCGCGACGTGATGACGGCCGATACGTACAACAAGATGTTCACCATGCACGGCGTGGTGATGGTCTTCTTCTTCCTGATTCCGTCGATTCCGGCCGTCCTCGGCAATTTCCTGATCCCGATCATGATCGGGGCAAAGGATCTCGCGTTCCCACGCATCAACCTGTTGAGCTGGTACATCTACGTGCTGGGCGGATTGTTCACGCTGACCGCGGCCCTGAGCGGCGGCGTCGACACCGGATGGACGTTCTACACGCCCTACAGCACCGCCGCATCAAACAGCCACGTCATCACGGCCGCGCTCGGCGTGTTCATCACCGGCTTCTCCTCCATTCTGACGGGTCTCAACTTCATCGTGACCGTCCACAGGATGCGCGCGCCCGGCCTGACGTGGTTCCGGCTCCCCCTGTTTGTCTGGGCGCACTACGCCACGAGCCTGATCATGATTCTCGGCACGCCGGTCATCGCGATCACGGTGCTGCTGGTGGCGGCCGAGCGCGTGCTGCACATGGGAATTTTCGATCCGGCGCTCGGCGGCGATCCCATCCTCTTTCAGCACCTCTTCTGGTTCTACTCGCACCCGGCGGTCTACATCATGATCCTGCCGGCCATGGGCGTCATCAGCGAGATCGTGCAGGCGTTCTCGCGCAAGAACATTTTCGGCTACTCGTTCATCGCATTCTCCTCGCTCGCCATCGCCATCATCGGCTTCCTCGTGTGGGGGCACCACATCTTCGTGGCGGGCCAGTCGGTGTACGCCGGGATGATCTTCTCGGTCCTCAGCTTCGTCGTCGCCATTCCGTCGGCCATCAAAGTGTTCAACTGGACGGCGACGATTTACAAAGGGTCGGTCAGCTTCGACTCGCCGATGCTGTACGCGTTTGGTTTCATCGGCCTGTTCACAATCGGCGGGCTCACGGGCCTCTTCCTCGCGGCGATGGGTCTCGACATCCACGTGCACGATACGTACTTCGTCGTCGCGCACTTCCACTACATCATGGTCGGCGGCGCCATCATGGGGTACCTCGGAGGGCTTCACTACTGGTGGCCGAAGATCACCGGGCGCCTCTACCCGGAAGGGTGGGCCAAGTTCGCGGCGCTCATGGTCTTCGTCGGGTTCAACCTGACGTTTTTTCCCCAGTTCATCGCGGGCTACCTGGGCATGCCGCGCCGCTATCACTCATACCCGGACGAGTTCCAGATCTTCAACGTGGCCTCGACGCTCGGCGCATCGATTCTCTCGGTCGGCTACGTGCTGCCGATGGTCTACTTCATCTGGTCGATCGTCGCCGGTGAGAAGTCGCCGGCGGACCCGTGGGGCGCGAAGGGGCTCGAATGGGAGACCCCCTCGCCACCGCCAACGGAGAACTTCTTCGTGACCCCAATCGTCACGCACGGCACGCATCAGTACGCCCCCAGCAAGGGGGTCGGCATTGTCTGAGAGGCGCGGGCACGCCGACGAGTATTACCCCGGACCGATGCATCAGCCGCCGGTGCACGTCGAGGGCATACCCGCGGCGAATGCACACGCGCATCACCCGAAGCTGCAGCATCACTTCGACACGATGGAGCAGCAGGCCGAAGCGTCCACGCTCGGCATGTGGGTGTTCCTCGTCACAGAAATCATGTTCTTCGGCGGCCTGTTCATGGCCTACCTGGTGTACCGCTATGCCTCCCCCGAGGGCTTCGCGGAGGCCAGCCATCACCTCAACGTCACCTGGGGTGCGGTCAATACCATCGTGCTCATCGTCAGCTCGCTGACGATGGCGCTGGGGGTGCGGGCGGCACAGACCAGCGCGCCGCCGAAGACACAGGTGTTCTGGATCGTCGCCACGATGGTATTCGGCGCCGCGTTCCTGGGCGTCAAGGCGATCGAATACGCCGACAAGTTCACGCATCACCTCGTGCCGGGTCCAAATTTCATCTGGGAGGGCAAGCATCCCGCCGCCGCGGAGATGTTCTACTCGCTCTACTTCTGCATGACGGGGCTGCACGCCGTGCACATGGTGATCGGGCTTGGCATCATGACCGTGATCGCCGTGATGGCATGGCGCCGTCAGTTCGATGCCGATTACTACACACCAGTCGAAGTCGCGGGCCTGTATTGGCACTTCGTGGACATCGTCTGGATTTTCCTGTTTCCGCTGCTGTACCTGATCGGCGGCCATTTCATCGAGTGAGGCTCGCATAATGTCAGCTGGTCACGTCGCCCCGAAAAGCATGTATTACATGGTGTTCGGCGCGCTGATTGTCGGGACGATCCTGACCGTCGCGGCCGCCAAGGTCGATCTGGGGCCGCTCAACAATATCGTCATGCTCGCGATCGCCAGCACCAAGGCCACGCTCGTGATCCTGTTCTTCATGCACGTCCGCTGGAGCTCGCGGCTGACGTGGGTGGTAGCCATGGCGGGGTTCTTCTGGCTGCTAATCCTGTTCGGGATCGGCATGGCCGACTACATGAGCCGCGGCTGGGTGCCGGGAACCTTGCGATAGCTTCTACGGGTTGTGCGAGGTGCCGCAAGGTTCGGGCGCGCCAGGGGCGCGCCCGTTCTGTTTGGGGCGCAACTGGCCGGATGTAGTCCGCCGTTCACCGAATGGCGCAACCGGGACGTGGATCGCGCCGTAAGTAACTGCAGATATACTGACGGTTCCGCGACTGACGATCCCCTGTTCCCTCGGTTTCAGATTCTCGTTGGTGAACTTTGTCGAACCTCAAGGACGATCTCGCCTCGCTGCGCATCGACCAGAGTGCCAGGGCCGGCAGCGGCCGTCGCGGCAGCTGGATCACCCTCTTGATCGTCGTCCTGGTGCTTGGCGCCGCCGGGTGGTTCTGGACCACACGGGTCGAGGCGGTCCCGGTCAAAGCCGCGACGGTGGTGGCGCAGACCGGCGCTGGAGCGGCGCCCGGCGCGGTGTTGAATGCCTCCGGGTACGTCACGGCGCGGCGGCGTGCCACGGTATCGTCGAAGGTGACAGGAAAAGTCATCGAAGTGTTCGTCGAGGAAGGCAATTCGGTCCGCAAGGGACAGATTCTCGCGAAACTGGACGACTCGCAGGTCCGGGCGGCCCTGGCGGTCGCTGAGGCGCAGCTGGAAACGTCCCGGCGCGGCGCCGCGGAAGACGAGGCCCGCCTGCGCGAAGCTGAGCTCACGCTGGGCCGACGCGAACAGCTCGTCAAGGAACTGGTCATCAGCAAGTCGGAGCTGGATGCGGCCCGTGCCGAAGTCGAGTCGTTGAAGGCCCGCATCTCCGTCGCGCAACAGCAAGTCAAGGTCTCCGAAAGCCTGGTCAATCAACGGCGCACCGATCTCGTTGACATGGAGGTCCGCTCGCCGTTCGACGGCGTGGCCATCTCGAAGGACGCGCAGCCCGGCGAGATGATCTCGCCCGTGTCGGCCGGCGGCGGGTTCACCCGGTCGGGCATCGCGACCATCGTGGACATGTCGTCGCTCGAGATCGAGGTGGACGTCAGCGAGAGTTTCATCGGCCGCGTCCGCTCGGGACAGCCGATCGAAGCGATGCTCGACGCGTATCCCGACTGGCGGATTCCGGCGCACGTCATTACCACCGTGCCCACGGCGGATCGCCAGAAGGCCACGGTGCGCGTCCGCATCGGTTTCGACCAGCTCGATCCGCGAATCCTGCCGGACATGGGCGTGAAGGTCTCGTTCCTGGCGGAACGGGCGCCGGTAGAGACCGCGACCCCGCGGACCAAGCTGCTGGTTCCGTCGGCGGCGGTGCGGACAGCCGACGGGCGGTCGGTCGTGTTCGTGCTGAAGGATGGCCGCGTCGAGCGGCGCGCGATCAGCGTCGGCGCGGCTTCCGGCGACCAGGTGGAAGTGCTGTCCGGCGTCAGCGCCGGCGAACGGATCGTGGTGGACGGCCCTCCGACACTCAAGGACGGCGACAAGGTCAAGGTGGAATGATGGCGAATGCACTGGTCACGGTTCAGAATCTGCACAAGGTCTTTCAGCGCGGCGGGGAGCGTATCGACGTCCTGCAGGGCGTGACGCTCGATATCCCGCAGGGGGATTTCCTGGCATTGATGGGGCCGTCAGGTTCGGGCAAGACGACGCTGCTCAACCTGCTTGGCGGCCTCGACACGCCGACCGAGGGTTCCATTACGGTCGGCGGCGACCACATCGACAAGATGTCCGGCGCGAAGCTGTCCGCGTGGCGTGCTCGCCACATAGGGTTCGTCTTCCAGCTGTACAATCTGCTGCCCGTGCTGACCGCGGCGCGTAACGTCGAGCTACCGCTCCTGCTGACGAAACTGAACAAGGCGGACCGGCGCAAGCGTGTGGATGTGGCCCTGTCGGTCGTCGGGCTCCGCGAACGTACGAACCACTTTCCGCGCCAGCTGTCCGGCGGCCAGGAACAGCGCGTCGGCATCGCGCGGGCGATCGTCACCGACCCGACGCTGCTGCTCTGCGACGAGCCGACGGGCGACCTCGATCGCAAGGCCGGCGACGAGATTCTGGACCTGCTGCAGGCGCTCAATCGCGATCACGGCAAGACGATCGTCATGGTGACACACGACCCCCATGCGGCGGCGCGGGCGAACCGGACCCTGCATCTCGAAAAAGGCGTGCTCGTCACGGAGGCGGCCGCATGAAGTTCCTGCCCATCGTCTGGCGCAATCTCCTGCGGAGAAAGATCCGCACGATATTCACGGTCCTGTCCATCTTCACGGCGTTCCTGCTTTTCGGCGTGCTGATGGCCGTGCGCGCGGCCTTCAGCATGGGCATCGAGCTCGCCGGCGCCGATCGGCTGATGATCCTGAACAAGATTTCGATCATCATGCCGCTGCCCGAGAGCTATGGCGGCCGGGTGCAAATGATCGACGGCGTCAAGGAAGTCACCCACGCGAACTGGTTCGGCGGGTACTACCGGGAGACGAAGAACGCGTTCGCCAACATGGCGGTCGAGCCGGAAAGCTGGCTGCGGATGTACCCGGAATTCGGTCTGCCCGACGATCAGAAGAAAGCCTGGCTGGCCGACCGATCGGGGGCGATCGTCGGCATCGACACCGCCAGGCGGTTCGGATGGAAAGTCGGCGATCGCGTGCCCCTCGAGCTGAACTTCGTCAGAAGGACGACGACCAGGAACGGGACGAGAAAAATGCGAAGCAGAGTGAGCGCGTTCGGCAGGTTCCAGATTTCCGCGGAGTTGTTCGAAGGAGGCTCGGCAGGGTCCAGAAGGACCGGCCGGACCGTTTCGGGCTGGGGGGATGACA
>JANNHC010000617.1:0-9782 GCA_031404215.1 Acidobacteriota bacterium | reverse complement strand
CCCAAGTACCACGACATCGAGGCGCGCTGCGCGTGCGGCGCGACGTGGAAGACCCGGTCAACGAAGCCGGAGCTGCACCTCGAAATCTGCAACAACTGCCATCCGTTCTTCACCGGACGGCAGAAACTGATTGATACCGAAGGCCGTGTCGAGCGCTTTACCAAGCGTTTCGGCGTGCAGACTTCTGAAAGCCGCAAGGCCGCGGCGAAGACCAAGAAGACCGAAAAGACGGTCGCCGCCACGAAGTAACGCGGCCCCGGGGTCCGGCGGACCTGAACATCGCACGCTGACGCTCAGCTCGAAAACAGCTGGGCGTCTGTTTTTTGGGCGATCTTTCTCTCGAGGCGTGCCAGGCGATGGCGCATCCCATCGGCGCGCCGGCCGTCCACTTCCTGCAGCGCGAAGAGCGCCAGCTCCCTGGCGCTCGTCAGATCGCGGTCGCGGTGTTCGTGGTGGATGGCGAGCGCTTCGCTGGCGCACTGCCGCAGCTCCCCCAGGCCAGAAATCCGCCGAACGGCACGAGGCTCGGTCAGCTCGAGGACCTCGCGCCACACCGCCGCCGCTTCCCCGAATCGACGTTCGCGCCGATGCCGGAGCGCGAGGCGGTAGAGCGCCTCTCCCTTTACATCGGGCCTCCTCGACTGCGACGCACGCCGGAAGCACTGTTCCGCTCGAGCGTGCACGCTCGTACGATCCGGCAGCCGGTCATCCACCGCAGCGCGCTCGTACACGCGGCCGAGCGCCATGGCTTCGGCGCAATCCCGGCACGCGGCATCGCCGTCGCGCGAGAGCTCGACCCCGCGCGCCATCACCGCGGCCAGCGACACGAGGTCCAGCCGATTGTGCTCGAGCACCGGCTCGAGCGGCCGCGGATCGCCGCTGCGTAGAAACTGGAAGAATCGCCCCGGTATCTCACATCCACCCACGTCGCCGACACGAGCCACGTTGAACAGCGTCCGCTCCAGCGTCGTCAATCGGCATCCGGCATCCTCGGGATCGCCGGCCCCTGGACGCGTGCGCCAGAGGCGTCGAGCCGGGTGCAGCATGTCGAAATGCGGAATGCCCGCGAGCGGCATCTGGAGTCGATGAAAGAGCCAGCGCGTCTCCAACACCGGAAGGTCGAACGTCTTGCCGTTGTACGTGACGATGAGATCGACATCCTCGAAGAACTCCGCGACGGCAGACAGCAGCCCGCGCTCCGCCGCATGGCTGGTGAGCAGAAACTGCCGCACCTGGAACGCTCCGAGATCGAAGTAGCCGCATCCGACGAGGAACGCGACGGTTCCCGCCCCGCCGCTCAAGCCGGTCGTTTCCAGGTCGATGAACACCGTCCGCCGAACACCACCCTCTGGGGTGTGACCCGTCAGGGACGGATCGAGGATCGCGAGCGACGCGAAGTCTGTGACTTCGCAGTCGCCGATCCGGATTCGGCCGTGGAACCGATCGGCTTCGTACCGGCGATCGATGATCAGGCACGAACCGAACGGCGTTTCCGCAGAACGGCCGCCGAGAATCGCCCCGACGCGGGACAGATCCATCGACGCCTCGTATCCACCGGTGGGTTCGTACGTCAGCTCGCGGGCGGGTTTCGGCGGCCCGCCCTTCACGATGGCGCGAAGGCGCGACGACAGATCCATCAGGCGCCCTCTGCCTCGAGCAGGCGATCGAGAATCCGCGACGCGACCTGCTTGGCGTGCGGGCCGGTGTTCCCCTCCGGACCGACGCACGACGGGCAACCCGACTCGCACGGACATCCCGCGACGAGCTCGCGCGTGCGCTCGAGCAGCAACCCGTGCATCTCGTACAACGGCCGGCTGAACCCGATCCCCCCCGGGTAGTTGTCGTAGATGAACACGTTCGGATCCGTCGCCAGCGCGTCGGGGACGCCCCCGATTCCGCCGGTACGAGTGGACCGATCGAGTGATCCGCCGTCCACGGACAAGCCGATGTCGTGACCGTCGCACATCAGCAGCAGCTGCGCGATGTTTTTCATCGCAAACGCCAGGCCGACGACGCCGTCGCGCCGATCGTCGCCCGTAAACGGCAACGTGGCCATCACGGCCGCCGGAATCGTCAGCCAATAGGACGACGTGTGCATCTGCTGCTCAGGGAGATCCAGCTCACCAGATCCGACGTTTTCGTTCGTGTAGAACTTGATCTTCTTGAATCCGACCACACGCGACACCACATGCACCTCACCGTGGCTTCGACCGGTGTTCGGCGCGGGCACGACGGGAGGCAACCCGACGTCGTTTGCGTCCGGCGGGTCGCTGGGAGCTGGAAGCTCGACGCTCGAAGCCCCCGATGCAAATGTATCGAGGATCGTGACCTTCGTGTACGTGATCGCGTCGGTGTAGTAGTCGCAGTCCACCGCGCGCAGGTACGCTTTGCGGCCGTCGAAGTCGAGCCGCTCCACCTGGAACAGCTGACCCTCGAGAATGTAGATGGCCTTCTCGTGGAGGGTGGCGGGCGCGCTCGTGAAATCCGTCTCGCCGATGACCCGTTCGCCGTTCGTGCAGTCAATGACGACGAAGTTGTCGGACGACACCGACCGCAGGCTGACGGCATCGGCCGGATACGACTCGTTCGTCCAGTTCCATTGCCCGTCCGCCTGATGCACGAACCCTTCTTCGGCAAGCACTGACAGGACGGCCTGAATGTCTACCTCGTCTCGCCGTCCTGCGACGCCGAACGGCTCGTCGTTGCCGAACGGCAGCTCGAAGGCCGCGCACTTCACGTGATCCAGCAGGATGTGCAGGTTGTCGGGATTGATCAGCGCGTGTTCGGGTGACGCGTCGAAAAAATAGGCCGGGTTCCGGACGATGAACTGATCGATCGGGGCACTGCTCGCCACGAGCACGGCGGCCGAACGCGTGGTGCGCCGTCCCGCGCGGCCCGCCCGCTGCCAGGTCGCCGCGATCGTGCCTGGATATCCCGCCATCACCGACACGTCGAGCGCGCCGATGTCTATGCCAAGCTCCAGGGCGTTGGTCGAGACGACCGCGCGCACCTGCCCCTCGCGCAGGCCCCGCTCGATCTCGCGACGCCGGTTCGGGAGATAGCCGCCCCGATATCCGCGAATGACATCCGCGGCTCCCGGAGGTCCATGAAACGCGTCCTTCAGATACGTCGTCAGAATCTCGACGGCAAGCCGGCTCTGCGCAAACAGGATGAGCTGAAGATTGTGGCGGAGGAACTCGAGCGACACGCGGCGCGCTTCGGCCAGATACGACCGGCGAATGCCGAGCTGCGCGTTGACGACCGGCGGGTTCACGAACAGGAAAAATTTCTCGCCGCGCGGGGCGCCGTTGTGCTCGACCAGCTCGAAGGGACGACCCGTGAGTCCTTCGGCCAGCTCGCGCGGATTCGCGATCGTCGCCGACGAGCAGATGAAGATGGGATCCGAACCGTAGTGGCGGCAAATCCGCTGCAGGCGTCGGAGGATGTTACCGAGATGGCTGCCGAAGACGCCGCGATAGGCGTGCAGCTCGTCGATGACGACGAACCGCAGGTTCTCGAACAACTTCGCCCAGCGCGGATGATGCGGCAGGATCCCGGAATGCAGCATGTCGGGGTTGGTGAGCACCACGTGCGCCTTGCCGCGGATGGCGCGCCGCGCATCCGACGGCGTGTCGCCGTCGTACGTGAAGACGCCTATCTCGAGGTGGTGCGCGTGGGGCCCCACCCCCACGCGCTCGCGGGCGCATTCCTCGCGGAGGAGCTCCGCGAGCGCGTGCAGCTCCGCCAACTGATCCTGCGCGAGCGCCTTGGTGGGAAACAGGTACAGCGCCCGCGCCGCCGAATCCTGGAGGATCGCATTCAGCACCGGCGCGTTGTAGCAGAGCGTCTTGCCGGAGGCCGTCGGCGTAATCGTGACGACGTTGCGCCCGCCGAGCACATGCTGGAAGGCCTCAGCCTGATGCGTGTAGAGCTGTTCGATTCCCCGACCCGCGAGGGCTGAAATCAAGCGGTCGTCGGTTCCCTCGGGATACGGCGCGAACGCGGCCGGCTTGGCGGGCAGCCTGTGCGAGGCGGTGACAATCGGCTCCGCGTCCGGGCCCGTCGGCGCCCGCGACGAGGTGAGCCGCGTCAGCGCCTCCTGCAGGGAGCGATCCTTGTCTCCGGTGACGACAGCGAGGGTCTCTTGCGCCATGGAAAGTGTTGAGGCCGTGGGGATTGCGCGAGCCATCGTAACAGGCTGGCGGCAGGCGATCAAGTGGCGAAAGGGCTCAGGGCCCAGGGCTCTGGGAGGTTGATTCCCGGAGGCGCTCGTTCGCGGCCTTCGCCACAACGGCGCTGAGGCCGACGACCCCGATGAGGTTGGGGAACACCTGGAGCGCGTTCATGAGGTCTCCCCAGGCCCAGACGGTGGCGACCTTGGAGACCGCTCCGAAGGGAATCAGCAGGCAATAGATCCAGCGGTAAGGGGTCGTGACACGGCGGCCGAGGATGTATTCGAAGAATTGCTCACCGTAGTACGCCCAGCCGATGAGCGTGGTGTAGCCGAAGAGAAACGCGCAGAAGGCCACGATGTAGCCACCGGCGACGGGCATGACGGTGTTGAATCCGGCCGCGACGGCGGCGGTGCTCGTCAGGCCCGACTGCCACACGCCGGTGAGGAGGATCGTCATCGCGCTGATGGTCGAGGTGACGAACGACACGATGAACACTTCCATGACGGCATGGAGTCCCTGCTGCACCGGTTGCGCGCTCTGCGCCGTGCCGTACGCGACCGCCGCGGTGCCGTAACCCGCTTCGTTGGCGTAGATGCCGCGCGCGATGCCGTAGCGCATCGCGACGAGGATGCCGAGTCCACCGCCGGCGGCTGACTGCATCGAGAACGCACCTTCGAAGATCAGGCGGAAGACCGACGGAATACGCGCCGCATTGAAGAGGATGACGATGAGGCCACCGGCCAGATACAAACCGACCTTCAGCGGCGAGAGCTTCTCCGCCACGCGGCCGATCGACTTGATGCCGCCGATAATGACAAGCCAGGTCAGCACCGCGATCACCACGCCGGACACGATCTTGGGAATGCCCACGACCGTATGCAGCACGAGCGCCATCGAATTGGGTTGGGTGAACGGCGTCGTCGTCAGCGCGGCCACGGCGGCGACGAACGCAAACAGCCATGCGAGAAACGGGGAGCGGAGGCCGTCGCGCAGGTAGTACATCGGGCCCGACAGGACGACGCCAGCCCGCGTCTCGCGAAACGTGACGCCAAGGACGGCCTCGCCGAACTTGATCGCCATCGCGACAAAGCCGTAGAGCCAGATCCAGAACAGCGCGCCCGGGCCACCCGACACAATCGCCGTCGCGACGCCGGCGATGTTGCCGGTGCCAATCGAGGCCGCCAGTGCCGTCATGAACGCCTGGAACGGCGTCAACGTCCCGGTCGTGCCGGTGCCTCGCCGAACGAACGCGGCACGGCAGGCATCGCCGAACCGGCGCACCTGCACGACACGGAGCCGCAGCGTCAGGAAGAGTCCGGCCCCGAGCAGGACCGAGACGACCCACGGCATGAACACCGTGTCGGCGAGCGACTGGATGCGGTCGGCGAGTTCGGGAGAAATCATAAGCGGGCCCAAGCCCTGACTCTTGAGCCGTGAGCCGTTTCAGATGTTCGACCGTGACTGGCAACCGTCCACGGTGATCGATGCGCCGCTGACCCAGCTCGCCCGCGACGAGGCGAGGAACGTGACGACCGCCGCCACTTCGTCGGCGCGACCGAACCGCCCGAAGGGCAGCTCCCGTTTGAGGAAATCGGCAATCCCCTGCGGGTCCGCCTGCTGGCGCTTGTGCCACGAGCCGCCGGGAAACAGAATCGACCCGGGCGCCACGCTGTTGACCCGGATATTGAGCGGCGCCAGCTGTTGCGCGAGCGACTTTCCGAGGCTGATCTCGGCGGCTTTGACGGCATTGTAGGTCATCCGGCCGCCTGACTCGCGGCCCCAGATCGACGCAATCATGATGATGGCGCCGCCGCCGCGCGCTTTCATGTGTGGCACCGCCAGACGCGACGCACGAATCGCCGGGAACAAGGTCTCGTCGATGGCCGCTTGCCATTCGGCGTCGGACGTATCCAGCAGATCCGTACCCGCGGCGCGCCCCACGTTGTTGACGAGGATATCCAGGCCGCCAAACTGCTCGACGGTGCGCTCGACGACCAGCCTGATGCCGTCGGCGGTCGAGACGTCTGCCTGCACCGCCATCACCATGTTGGGACGGCGCGCCCCAGCCTCGACCTCCAGGGCGGCGCCGGCAAGCTGCTCGGATCCGCGCGCGCAGATGCAGACGCGGCAGCCTTCGGCGACGAGCGCCCGGGCGCTGGCGAGGCCCAGCCCGCGACTGGAGCCGGTCACGATGGCGATCTTGTCGGTGAGGAGGAGGTCCATCTATTCGGGCCGGCCGCCGGTCAGGTCGTTCAGCCGCCAGTCGAACGGATGATATGTCACCTTGAATTCGTTCTTCTGCAGGAATTCCTTCTCGAGCGGCAGGAGCCAGGGGCTGACGAAGGCGACCAACGCGCGTTCGATGGCCGACCGCGCGGCGAGGGGGCCCATGGCGCCCTTGTCGTACGCGGCGATGAATTCGGCGTCGTGCCAGCTCACGATTGGCGTGACCGATACCTGGCCTCCTGCCCGATCGATCCGCGCCATCGTGCGTTCGGAGACAAATTCCTCCTGGATCGCGTCGAGCTGCTGCCTGATCCGATCGCCCGAGTAGGCTTCGCTGCGCAGGCGTCCGCTGCCCACCGCACCCCGCCCGAGCGCGAGATACACGCGCGGATCCTTGAACTGCGGGAGGATCGTCTTCTCAATCTCGTCGAGGGTCACGCTGCGGCCGGCGGCCCGGCGCTTGATCTGTTCGAAGGCGCCTGGCACCTGGCGGATGCTGTTCGGCGGGTAGCTCTTGCTGGCGCCCTTGATCGGATAGCGATCGATGACAGTCTGCAGCACGAACGCGTTGTACGCGTTGATCCAGAACGCGATCTTGTGTTCCGACGACCACGCCTCGTAGGTCGCGGCCGGGACGTTGAGGGACGCCGCGTAGCGATCGAGACGGCCGCGCTCGGCGCGAAGGGCGCGGTAATAGACCAGCCCGTCGCGAACGTTCACATCGAGGATCTGATCCAGCGGACGGTGGAGCGCGTCCGAAGGCGCCGCGGACTGTGCGCGCATGGACGTCGCCCGGGCGATCGGACTCATCAGCAGCAGGCACACCGCGGCGGTGATGGAGATGACACGTGCGTAGGTCATGGATCGATCTTAGCGCGCGTCAGAGATTCGATGACAGGAAGTCTGACAGCGCCAGGCTAAACGCATCCGGAGCCTCGAGCTTCGAGAGATGTCACCACGAGGACCGCCGGGACGGCGATCGCGAGCATTGACGAGCGCCTTGAGACCGGAGGCATGGGGTAGGATCGGAGATTATGCGATTATCCGCCGGGTTTTTGACGGCCACTCTCGTCGCGCTCGCGGGCGCTGGCGGAGGGATTCACGGAGCCGCCGCCGAGCAGCGGGGCGCGCCGCAGGCGGGACCTCGCGTCGAGATTGTTTTCTCGAAGGACGCGCGCACCGAACCGGTCACCGGCATGGTGTACGTGGCGATCAGCCGCGACAATCAGCGATCGCCCATCGAGCAGGCGGCGCCGACCGGCGTTCCCTTGTTCTCGCGGTTCGTCGAGGGGCTTGCGCCGGGTACAGCCGCCACGATCACGAGCGAGGATCGCGGCCATCCGATCGCGAGCCTCCGGGACATGCCGGCCGGCGAGTACTGGATGCAGCCGTTCGTCAACGTCTACACCCGTTTCGCTCGCGCGGACGGCAAGACCGTCTGGCTGCACAACGACCAATGGGAGGGGCAGGACTGGAAACGCTCGCCGGGCAATCTGATCGGCGAGCCGGTCAAGGTGGCGTTCGATCCGAAGTCCTCCCTGCCGATCCGTCTGGTCGTCCGGAAAGCCATCCCGCCGGTCCGGCCGCCGGCCGACACCGACATGGTCAAGCGCATCAGGATACAGAGCGACATCCTGACGAAATGGTGGGGACAGCCGATGTTCCTCGGCGCGACGGTGCTCCTGCCGAAGGACTACGACAGGCATCCCGGCGTTCGATATCCCGTGAACTACATCCAGGGGCATTTCTCGCTTGCCGCTCCTGGCGGGTTCGGCCGCGGCGGCGAGTTCGATCGTCTCTGGCTCGCGACCGACACGCCACGGTTCATCTACGTCACGCTCCAGCATCCCTCGCCGTACTACGACGACTCGTACGGCGTGAACTCGGAGAACAACGGTCCGTACGGCGACGCGATCATCAAGGAGCTGGTGCCGGCCGTCGAAGGAACGTTCCGCGCGGTCAAGGCGCCGTGGGCGCGCATGCTCTCGGGCGGTTCGACCGGCGGGTGGATCGCCGTGGCGCATCAGGTGCTGTATCCCGACTTCTATGGAGGGTCGTTCGCGAGCTGTCCCGATTCCGTGGACTTTTCGTACCTCCAGATCGTGGACATCTATACAGACGCCAACGCGTATTACGTCGACGAAGGCTGGATGAAAGTCGAGCGGCCGAACGAGCGTCGTCCCGACGGCAACATCGAGTTGATGATGAAGGATGAAAACCACTACGAACTCGTCGTCGGTGACAAGTCCCGGTCCGGGGGTCAATGGGATATCTGGGAGGCCACGTATTCACCGGTGGGCGCCGACGGTTATCCCAGGCGCCTGTGGAACAAGACGACCGGAGAGATCGACAGGACGGTCGCCGGGCAGTGGAAAAAATACGACATGCTCCACATCCTCCGGACCAACTGGGCCACGCTCGGTCCCAAGGTCGCGAACAAGCTGCACGTGTACGTCGGCGACATGGACTCGTACTACTTGAACGACGCGGTCGAGAAGCTGAACGACTTCCTCTCGAAGGCCGACAATCCGAAGTTCGCCGGAGAGGTGGTGTTCCAGCGCCGCGCCCCGCATTGCTGGGGCCCGCGCCCGGCGGAGCTGCTGCAGAAGATGTCGGCGCAGATCGAGAAAGTCGCTCCGCCCGGCGCCGACCTCAGGTCGTGGAAGTACAGGTGAGCGCCACAGGCGGCAGCGGTCACGCAGCTTGTAGGTTGCATCGATCCTCCTCGAGGTTGTGTCGCGAAACTGCGACGCAGCGTGTGAGCCGAGGCGCGCTTGCTGATCCGCTGCGGATTCCGTGCTAGGATGCCGCGGCACAAGCAGATGGCGGGAATGTCGGTGGACCGGCTATGCTGCGACGTCGGCAGGAGCGGGTCTGCTGACCCCACCTTCCTTGCCAAACACCGGCGATGTGATTACAATGTAGTCACATGATCACCAAGACCCGAATCGTCCAGATCGGAAACTCGAAGGGCATACGTGTTCCCAAGATTCTGCTCGAACACGCGCAACTGCCGGACGAAGTTGAGCTGCAGGCCGAAAACGGCCGACTGATCGTCCGTGCGGCTCGCGGGCCACGGACGGGATGGGCCGAGGCCGCAAAAGCGATGCACGCTCGAGGCGACGATCGACTTCTTGATACCACGACCTCCAGCCAGTTCGACGAAAAGGAGTGGCGGTGGCGGTAGCGCAGACGCTCATCACGCGCGGTAACGTCCATCTCGTCAGGCTCGATCCGACGTTGGGCAGTGGAATCCGGAAGACGCGCCCTTGTGTGGTCATTTCGCCCGACGAACTGAACCACCACCTGCACACGGTCATGGTCGCGCCCATGACCACCGGCGGGCACGCGTATCCCTGGCGGATTGCCTGCCGGTTTCAG
>JANNHC010000616.1:0-2604 GCA_031404215.1 Acidobacteriota bacterium | reverse complement strand
GACGCCCAGCCTTGCTCTAGCCTGGCAGGACGCCCTGAAGAGGGCGGGGTTCGCAGCGCAGCGGCTCGAGGCATGATGCGTCCCGTTGCCCCTCGGCACGGGCGATGATCACGCACGGCCCAGCGATTCCGTCGGCCGATCAACCTGCGCCAATTTGTCCCGAACCGAATGACTTTTTGTGCCACGCACCGTTTGAAAAAAAGCACGCCGCCAAGGCCTGCAGGCAAACTTTTCCGCGTAGTACGCGACGATCCGCGGACTGGCGAGACGATGATTGTAAAACGTGCTCTCCACCAGTCCTTGGTAGTTTCTCGCACGGTTCGCTTCCGCGACCGGTAATCGCTCTTCCTCTCCGATCCCGGACGGACATATCAAAACGAGCTTGTCGACCTTCTCCTTGTTGCGCGCGGCGTACTCGACCGCGATTTGCCCACCCAAACTGCTTCCTACCAGATGATAGGGTGGGGACTGTACAAAGCGATCCAAGTACTCCGCCAGTCGATCGGTCAAAAATTCGATGGTGATTGGTTTCCGCGCGGCGAGCCGCTGCTGCATCACCGTGATCAAGTTGTCGGTGCAGCCCGACGGCACCTTCACCGTGACGAACAGCCGTAACGGATTCAGCAAGACCTACGTGAAACGCTCGCCAGCGGTGAGCGGTGCGCGAAGGGGTGAGTAAATTGAGGTCAGGAGCTCATATGAAGATTCGCATGTCGCTGCTTGCCGCGGCGTCCGTCCTTGCCGGCGCGACGATGATCGCGCAGCAGGCCGCGCCTCCGACCACTCCCGCGGCCGGTGCGCCACCACCGGCAGGTCGAGGCGGGCAGGGTCGTGTCCAGGGCCCGCAAGCGAGCCCGTTTTCCACGCCGCCCGTACGCGTCTTCATCTACGCCGGGTTGAAGACCCACGCCGAGGGTCAGCACGACTACCCGCAGTTTCTTGCAGACTGGAGCAAGCTGTTGATGAACCGCAACGCGGTCGTGGACGGCGGCCTGCACTTTCCCGCCGCGAAGGAGCTGGGAAACTCGGACGTGGTGATCATCTACAAAGGCGACGCGGGTTACCTCAGTATGGAAGATCGGGCCAACCTCGACGCCTACATGCGGAGGGGCGGTGGCCTCGTCAGCATTCACGACGCGTTGTGCGGGCCAGAGCCCGAGTATTTCTCGACCATCGTCGGCGGCGCGAAGAAGCACGGCGAAACGAACTATACGCTGGAGGCGGACGTGCCCTACACCATCGCGGACACGGCCCATCCGATCATGCAGGGCATGTCGAACTTCAGCATCAAGGATGAAGCGTTCTTTTCGATGACCTGGTCGAAGACCCCCGAGATTCATGTCCTCGCGACCGCCGTGATGGCCGCGACGCCAAGCGCGCAGCGGGCGGGACACGCCGGGGAAGTCGTGCCGCAAATCTGGACGTACGAAAAGCAGCTCGTGCCGGCACCGACCGGCCAGCCTTATCGCGCGTTCGTATGGATGCAGGGGCACAATTATTCGAATTTCTCAAACCCCCAGGTGCAGCCGATGCTGCTTCGCGGCGTTGCGTGGGCGGCGCAGCGATCAGTGGACACGCTGATGACGGAGCGGCCGGCACGCGGCGGCCGAGCGGGCACCGATCCAGCGCCTGCCGCCGGCCGGGGGCGCGGAGGGATATAGGCGATCTTCCGCCTGAAGGCGGAATCGACAACGCGGCGAAGCCACGACGAGGAATTTTGTCTAACGCGCCAAAGCGTACTTACCGGTCGTCTGCCTGGTTCGCCAAGCCGGACAAGGACGGATTCATCCATCGAAGCTGGGTCGGTCGCGGGTTGCCGGAAGGCATCTTCGACGGCCGGCCCATCATCGGCATCTGCAACACGTGGTCTGAGCTGACGCCGTGCAACGGGCATTTCCGCGAGCTTGCCGAGCACGTCAAGCGCGGCGTGTGGGAGGCTGGCGGCGTTCCGTTCGAGTTTCCCGTGATGTCGCTCGGCGAGACGAGCGTGCGCCCGACGGCGATGCTCTTCCGCAACCTCGCGGCGATGGACGTCGAGGAATCGATCCGCGCGAATCCGATCGATGGCGTCGTGCTGCTGTGCGGCTGCGACAAGA
Organism: Acidobacteriota bacterium; assembly: GCA_031404215.1. Lineage (GTDB taxonomy): Bacteria > Acidobacteriota > Vicinamibacteria > Vicinamibacterales > 2-12-FULL-66-21 > JALZOC01. The sequence goes on along the minus strand of JANNHC010000616.1, from coordinate 508 downwards.
CCACGCCATCGCTGGTGATGGGCGCGGCCAGCTGCGATCTGCCTGCGCTGGTCGTTTCCGGCGGGCCGATGCTGAACGGCAAGTTCCGCGGCGCCGATATCGGGTCGGGCACCGACGTCTGGCGCTTCAGCGAAGAAGTCAAAGCCGGCACGATGAGCCTGAAGGAGTTCATGCAGGCCGAATCGTGCATGTCGCGATCGACCGGGACGTGCAACGTGATGGGCACGGCCTCCACCATGGCGTCGATGGTCGAGGCCCTGGGGCTGACGCTGCCCGGCAATGCCGCCATTCCCGCCGTTGATTCGCGGCGTTATTCGCAGGCCCACCTCGCCGGCCGGTGCATCGTGTCCCTCGTTCAGCACGACGTTCGCATCTCGCAGATCCTGACGCGGGCGGCGTTCGAGAACGCGATCCGTGTCAACGGCGCCGTCGGGGGTTCGACGAACGCCGTCCTGCACCTGCTCGCGATCGCGGGGCGCGTGGGGGTCCCGGTGACGCTCCAGGATTG
>JANNHC010000615.1:0-3849 GCA_031404215.1 Acidobacteriota bacterium | reverse complement strand
AGCGCGGGGTGGAGACAGGATCGGGGGTGGTCCGGAACGCGTCGATGTCGGGGACGCGCTGCTCCTTGTTGACGACCAGGTGGTGGAGAGCGCAGCCGAAAACAACATGTTGTTCAGACCGGCCGCTCGCCGCCAGCCTTCGCTCGCGTCCTCGGGCGCCGCAAAGAGCTTTTCGGCGTGCGCGTTGGCGATGATCAGCTTGCCTTCCGTATCGGTCAGCAGAATCGGGTCGGTGACGGCGTTGATGATGCTGTACAGCAGCATCCGCTCCTGGCCGAACCGGGCTTCGGCGAGCGTCTGGCGGCTCAGAAGCCGGGACACCTGCCGTCCGAGCACTCGCGCCAGCCAGGCCACCTCGGGATGGAGCTCCGGGACGGGCGCACTCGCGAGGAGCAGGCCGTACCCAACCGAATCGTCCTCGGAGCGCAGGGGGATCGCGTGAAAGGAAAGCCCTTCGATGGGCGCTCGGAATTGGACCGACGGGGCGGCGAAATGCGTGGCGTCCGGGCCATCCATCGCACGGACCAGCGGGTGTCCTTCGTCGTCTCGCGTCAGCGAGAAATCGACGATGCCCGACGACGATACGCCGTGTTCGGCGACGAGCAGCAGGGGGGCGGCGCCCGGTTCCCCGACGACGACCACCGCCTGCTCAACGGGAGTATGGGCCGCGAGCCAGTCCACTGCACGGCGTGCGGACATCTGCAGGTCGGTGTTGGTCAGCAGAAACTCGAGAATCGCGAGCTTCGCGCCGGCATCGACCCCGGCCACCTCGACGGCCGTTACGGTAGCGGACCGCCGCACGCGCTATCCTTCGGCGCGTCTGCGGCCAGCCACCCGCTTGGGCGGCGCCGCCCACCTGGTGGCAGCCGCCCGTTTGATGGCGGCCCGTCCGCCCTTCGTGGCAGCGAGTTCAGCGCGCAGCGCGGCGTTTTCCTTGAGCACGCTGTCGTGGGCCGCGGTCAACTCTCCCTGCGGCCTCGAGATCGGAGAAACCTGGCCGACAGCCTCTGAGTATTTCAGGTAGGTGTCGATCGATGCGACCACGACGCGGGCTTCAACGGTGATGAGGTCGATACCAACCAGCGACACGCGAACCCAGGCGTCAATGACGATGCCCTTATCGAGGACGCGGTCGAGAACGTCGAGGAGACTGGTACCGCCCTGCTGCCGTTCAACTGCCATGCTCAGCTCCTGGTATCCCGCATCACCGCGAGTTGATTAGCGCCGCTTCCGCGCCGGCGCTGCCGACATCGCGTCGACTTTCCGTTCGAGCCGCTGGATCTGGGTCTTCAGCGCATCGTGCTCCGCAATCGCGCTGCGCTGGGCGCCCGGCGACAGATGCCGGTCGTATCGCCACCAGTCGAGCCCGATCTCCTGCGCTTTATCCAGCGAACAGATGAGCAGGCGGATTCGAATGGTGAGCAGCTCGACTTCCGCCAGCGACACCTTGATGTCGCCCGCGATCACGAGTCCTTTGTCGAGTACCCGATCGAGCACGTCGACAAGGCCGGTGCCGCGGTGATGAGAGGGTGGAAGATCGAGAGCCATGTGGCAGCGAACTATATCCCACGCATCTCACAGCGGCAACACGCCCTGACCGCGACGTTTCGCAAACGATGGATGAGCTTTGCCGTCACTTCCGGACCGTTCCGGGTGCCGAAATGGCCTCCACGAGCTCCCCAGTGGTCGTGTCGCGATTGACCCTGGTGGCGATATCGGCCTGCGCGATGATCCCCCTCAGGTTTCCGCTTCCATCGACCACAGGAATCCGCCGCACTTTCCGCTCCCCCATCACCGCCACGGCCTTGCTGACGTCGTCGTCTTCGCGGCATGTCACGAGGTCGTTCGTCATCGCGTCACGGGCAGTAGCATTCTCGACAGATCCCCCCGCCGCCACGACCTTCACGACCACGTCCCGATCGGTCACGATACCGATCAGCTTTCGGCTCGACCGAGACTCGACGACAGGGAGGGCCCCAACATCCTGATTCTTCATCACTTGCGCGATCCTGGTGATGGAGTCGCCGGGCTCGCAGCAAGCGGGTTCACGCGTCATCACGTCTGCACATCTGGCCATGGAACCTCCTCGGTAACGGCTGGAACAAGTTGCGGGCTTTTGCAATGATTCGGCCACCAGGACCGCGCTGAAACCGTCAGGTGTTCTTGAGTTCGCGCTTCAGGATCTTTCCCGTCGGCCCGACGGGCAGCGAGTCTCTGAACTCGATGATGCGCGGGGCCTTGTACGAGGCGAATTGCTCGCGCCCCCAGGCGATGAGCTCGTCTTCCGTTACGGCCGCTCCCGGTTTCCTGACGATGAATGCTTTCACCTCTTCGCCGAGGCGCTCGTCCGGTACCCCCACGACCGCGGCGAGCGACACGGCTGGATGGGTGATGAGGACTTCCTCGAGCTCCCGCGGATACACGTTGAAGCCTCCGCGGAGGATCATGTCCTTCTTGCGATCGACGATCGCCAGATAGCCCTCCTCGTCGAACATACCGATGTCGCCTGTATGGAACCATCCGCCGCGCGTGGCCTCTTCGGTAGCCTCCGGACGGTTGTAATAGCACTTCATGACACTCGGGCCCCTGACGACCACCTCGCCGCGCTCGCCGGCGGCGACGGGCCGGCCGTCGTCGTCCACGCAGCGCACGTCCACACCGAAGATGGGGAACCCGACGGTTCCCGGCTTGCTCGGGCGATGCAGCTGATTGAAGGCCACGACGGGGGCGGTCTCCGAGAGTCCATAGCCTTCCAGCACGCGCACGCCGAAGGTCGATTCGAATCGTCGCAGGACTTCCACCGGCATCGGGGCGCCTCCAGACACGCAGCAGCGGAGGTATTTCGCGACGGACGCGACGTCCACGGCTCCCGACGCCGCGTGCTCGAGCAGCGACCAGTACATGGTCGGCACGCCAATCCAGAATCCAACCTCTTCTTCGGCAATCGTCCGGAGCACCGTGGCCGGATCGAACCGCGGGAGGAGGACCAGGCGGAATCCGCCGTACAGCCCCGAGTTCATCTGACAGGTTTGCGCCGTCGAATGAAAGAGCGGCAGTGTGACGAGCGACACGTCCTGCTCGAACCCGCGCTTGCCGGCGGGTGCCAGCATGTCGTGCGAGGCCACGGCGTTGAGCAGCATGTTCTCGTGGGTGAGTTCCGCGCCCTTCGGATGCCCGGTGGTGCCGGACGTATAGAGCATGACGGCGGTGTCGCTCGGGCGCCGGCGGCGAGAGTCGAAGACGCCCGGCTGGCCGTGCATCAGCTGGCCGAGCGTCACGGCGCCCGATACCGGCGCGGGCGCGGCGGGATCGGCCGTCATGATGACCAGATTTCCGCAGCCGGACTCGTCGCACCCGGCGCGTGCCATGCGCGCCATGGGCAGGTCCGCCGTGCCTTCGAACGCGAGCAGCGCTTTCGCGTCGCTGTCCTTCAGGTGATAGGCGATCTCCCGCGGCTTGAGCAGTACGTTCAGCGGCACGACGACTGCGCCGGCCTTCAGGATGCCGAAGTACGCGAGGGGAAACCACGGCACGTTGGGGCACGAGAGGGCCACGTGCTCGCCGGGCGTGATACCGAGCGAGACGAGCCCTCCGGCCACCTGCGCGGCGCCTGCGTTGAGCTGTCCGTACGTCAGGTTCTTGCCGCCGCAGGTGATCGCGACGCGTTCCGGAGTGAGACTCGCCTGGTGCTCGAGCACGCTCGACAGGTTCAGCGCGGTGGCGTGGTGGGGGATCATCTTCTGAGGTTTCTGTTAGACATTCCCTTGCCATTCACTGTGCACGGCACCGGAACGATCGGTGCGTTCGTAGGTGTGCGCGCCGAAGGCATCGCGCTGTGCCTGGGTGAGG
>JANNHC010000614.1:0-10030 GCA_031404215.1 Acidobacteriota bacterium | reverse complement strand
TGATGATCACGACGCGCTGACAGGTCTGCGCGACTTCCGGGAGGATGTGCGTGCTCAGGACGATCGTGTGGTCTCCCGCAAGGCTTCGAATCAGTTCGCGGGTCTCGATGATCTGCTTCGGATCGAGTCCGGCCGTCGGTTCGTCGAGGATGAGCACGTCGGGATTGTGGATGAGCGCCTGGGCCAGTCCGACGCGCTGCCTGTAGCCCTTCGACAGCTTCCCGCAGTGCCGGTCGGCCATGTCGGCGATGCGCGTGCGCTCCATGACGCTCGACACGCGCTGTTTGCGTTCCTTCGACGGCACCCCCTTGATTTTCGCGACGAAGTCCAGGTACTCGCGCGTAGTCATGTCCGGGTACAGCGGAGGCGTTTCCGGCAGATAGCCGGTGCGCCGCTTGGCCTCGATGGCATCGTCGAACACGTCGTAGCCGGCCACCATCGCGCGTCCTTCGGACGGCGGCATGTAGCCGGTCAGGATCCGCATCGTCGTGGTTTTTCCGGCGCCATTGGGGCCGAGAAATCCAAGGATCTCCCCGCGTTCGACGCGAAAGCTGACGTCGTCCACGGCCGTCACGCGGCCGTAGCGTTTCGTGATGTGCTGGACCTCGATCACACGAGTACTCCGTTCCGTTCGTCAGGTTCAACCAGCGGGACGACGTGCTGGCGTGAACCTGGCCGTCCCGAATCTGATTGCTAAGGTATAGAGAGAAGGCCGATTACAGCCCGATCCCGCATACTACCGACACTAGGAAAAACGTGTCAAGGCGCCCGCAGTGAATAGCGACGGCGCCCCCGCTTGACCTCGCTTGGCCGGCCGGGTTAGTCTATATATGAGCACATGTTCATATATTCATATGTCTAGAGTAGACGAGCACTCGTCGCCCGCGATCGTGGCATGCGATGCGCCGCATCTGGCCGCCCGGCGGAAAGCCACGCTGATGGATGGGCGCACGGTCGAGGCGCTTGCCGAGACATTCCGAGTCCTTGGCGATCCCACGCGCGTGCGGATTCTCGACGCCTTGTCGGCTGGCGAGTTGTGCGTCTGTGACATTGCGTCGCTCGCCGGCATCAGCGAGTCGGCCGCGTCACACCAGCTGCGACTCCTGCGCGGCATGCGTCTCGTGCGCCCGCGCCGCGCCGGCCGCCTCGTGTACTACGCCGTCGACGACCAGCACATTCTCGAACTGCTCAGACAGGCGTTGACGCATGTCGAGGAGCCGCGCCTCGCGGTTGCCGCCTCGCGTGTCGAACGTTCCGGGTCCGCCGCAGCACCCCAGCGTGCCCCCCCACACCAGTCCCCAGCGGCGAGTCGCAACCCTTCGACAGGCTCAGGGTCGTCCCGAGCATCGTCGAGGGGGGAGCCGCGATGAGCACCTGCCCCGTCTGCGAATTGCACGCTGAATCGACCTTCAAGATCGAGGGAATGGACTGCCACGAGGAAGTGGCCATCCTCGAGCAGCGTCTGAAGCGGCTCGCCGGCCTCGAAGCGCTCGATGCGGACGTGATGGGCCAGCGGCTGCGGATCAAGTATGACGCCGCCAGGCTGTCGGCGGGTTCGATCGCCGAGGCGGTGGCGCAAACGGGTATGCGTGCGTGGCTCGAGCACGAGGCGCCGGTGCCCGTGGCGGCGCCGGTCGGCACCCGCCAGCGGCTACTCGTGCTTTCGGGCGTCGCCTTCGCCGCCGGGCTGGCAGGTCCGTTTCTCGGCGTGCCGGGCGGGGTGGTCTGGGTGCCCTTCGTGCTGTCGATTGCTCTCGGCGGCGTCTTCACCGTGCGCCGGGCGCTGGTATCGATTCGCTCTGGCATCATGGACATCAACGTCCTGATGGTCATCGCGGTTGGCGGCGCCATCGTCCTTGGCGAGTGGTCGGAGGCCGCCTCGGTCGTGTTTCTGTTCGCGCTCGCGCAGCTGCTCGAGGCGCGGGCGATGGACCGCGCACGCGGCGCCATCCGTGCCCTGATGGACCTCGCTCCCGCCGAAGCGATTGTCAGGCGCGACGGCGGCGATCAGCGCGTGCCGGTAGACGATGTGACGGTCGGAGACACGATTCTCGTCGGCCCGGGCGAGAAGCTGCCGCTCGACGGCCGTGTCCTGGCGGGCAGCAGCTACGTGAACCAGGCGCCCGTGACCGGGGAGTCCCTCCCGATCGAAAAAGCCACGGGCGACGACGTGTTTGCCGGCACTATCAACGGCCGCGGCGCGCTCGACGTCCTGGTCACCCGCCTGCGCCGGGATTCGACGCTCGCCCGCATCATTCACCTCGTGGAGCGCGCGCAGGCGCAGCGCGCGCCGAGCCAGACCTTCGTCGATCGATTCGCGCGCATCTACACCCCCGTCGTGCTGGCAATGGCCGTCGTGGTGGCGCTGGCGCCTCCACTTCTTGCGGGAGGCGGCTGGTCCACATGGTTCTATCGATCGCTCGTGCTCCTGGTCATTTCGTGTCCCTGTGCGCTCGTCATCTCCACACCGGTCTCGATCGTGTCGGCGCTCGCGGCGGCCGCGCGGAAGGGCGTGCTGATCAAGGGCGGAGCGCACCTCGAGCGAATGGCGTCCATCCGCTGCGTGGCGTTTGACAAGACGGGCACGCTCACGCACGGCCGTCTCCACGTGGTTGACGTGCTGCCGGTCAAGGGGGTGGACGCGTCTGACGTTCTGCGATTTGCCGCGTCGCTCGAACTGCGATCCGAGCATCCCATTGGCCGCGCCATCGTCGCGCACGCCGTGTCGGCGGGCGTGCGGCCCCTCGCCGTCGAGGGCTTTCAGTCGCTGCCCGGGCGTGGCGCCGAAGCGCGCCTCGGCGCCCATGCGCTGGTGGTTGGCAGCCACCGGTTGTTCGAGGAACGGGGGTTGTGCTCGGCGGAGATGGAAGCGGCGTTCGACAACCTGACCGTGCGCGGTTGCGGGGCGGTGATGGTGGCCGCGGCCGGAACGGCCGTTGGCGTGATTGGGGTGGCCGACGAGCCGCGCGAGGCCGCTCGCGACGCGGTGCAGCTTCTCCGCAAGCAAGGGGTTCGGCAGGTCATTCTGCTGACGGGGGATCAGGAAGCCACGGCTCTGGCGCTGGCCGAGTCGCTGGACCTCGACGGATACCGCGCCGGATTGCTGCCCGAGGACAAGGTGACCGCCGTCGAGGAGCTGCGCCGGCGTTACGGCGCGCTGGCGATGGTCGGGGACGGCGTGAACGATGCGCCCGCCCTCGCCGCCGCCGACGTGGGAATCGCGATGGGCGTCGCGGGCACGGATGCGGCGCTCGAGACCGCCGACGTCGCCCTCATGGCCGACGAGTTGCTGAAGATTCCCTATGCGCTGCGCCTGAGCCGCGCGACCGCCCGCAACATCCACGCAAACATCGCGTTCTCGATCGGCTTGAAGGCGGCGTTCCTAATCCTGGCTGTTACCGGTACGGCCACCCTGTGGATGGCCGTCGCGGCCGACATGGGCGCGTCGTTGATCGTCATCGCGAATGCGCTCAGGCTGCTTCGGGAGTAGGATCGACCGGATCACGCTTTCCGATTCGAAAAGAAGTGCTGATCGACGAACTCGTCGATCGCGGCCTGATCCACCGGCTCGACTTTCTCGAACTGGAGCCCCATGCCGACACGCCGATCGCTCCAGGCGATCCGTGATTCCGCCTCGATGTCGCGCTTGGAACCCGGAAGGCGGAACTTCGCGCGCACCTTCGATCCACCTTGCAGGGGACTCATCGTGCGAATCGCCAGGCCGCCCTTGCTCAAGTTGAGCGTCAGGGCGGCCGCGATGGTGTTGCCGAATCGGTACGCCACGGGGATACCGAGGACGACACGCGGGCTGCCGCGGCGGTTGAAGTTGTCGGGAAAGAGATGGGGCGCCAGCGACGGCAGGATGTGCTGCACCGCGCTGTATTCGTTGACGTAGCCGGCGACACCCAGCGAGGCGAGGTCGCGCACCTCATCGGCGTTCGCGATCGTACCGCTGAAGACGAGGATCGGGAGCCGACCCTGATCGAGCTTGCGAATCGAACGTACCAATTCGACGCCGCCGGCGTGAGGCAACCGGAGGTCGAGCACGATGAGGTCGATGCGTGCCAGATCCGCGCGCACGCGCACGAGCAATTCGGCGGCGCTCCTCACGGTGAGCGCCGTGTGCCCGGCACTCAGCAGGGCCGTGGCGAATCGGTCCCGCACGAAGGCGGTGTCGTCGGCGACGATGACGGTTTTCGTGGTAGCCACAGCGGGCGCTGTCACGCCGAGCGTATCGGACGCCGCGAGGCAGCGCGCTAGCCTCGTTGCAGAATTTATCAGGTTCTCGCTATAATCCGAAGATTATCGCGATCGCGACACACGCACCGTGTGGTCGTGCGATCGCCAGCCGCGCGGAGGAAGCGACCGCCGCCAGGAGCGTGTATGGCCACCTGTCCGGAATGTGATGCCGAAATCGAAGTCGATGAATTCGATGTCGATAAGGGCGATTTAATCAGCTGCCCCGACTGCGGATCCAATCTCGAAGTGACCAGCATCGCCCCCGTCGAACTCGAATCGGTCGACGACGACGACGATGAGGACGACGAGGACGACGAGGATGCCAAGGACGAAGACGAAGACGACGAGGACGACGTCGACGAAGTCGAGGACGAGGACGAGACCGCCGGCGAGGATCTCGACTAGTGCCGCACGCCCCGATCGCGGGCGATGCGACGTCGCGTCCTGACGCCGCCGCGCTCGAACGCAAAGCGGCCGCGCTCGACGGTGCGCTCCGGGAACTGCCGTCGTTGATCGTTGCGTACAGCGGCGGCGTGGACAGCGCATACCTGGCCCACGCCGCGCACCGCGTGCTCGGCGCCGCGGCGTTGTGCGTGACCGCCGACAGTCCCAGCTATCCGGAACGGCACCGGGCCATCGCGCTTCGTCTCGCGACGCAATTCGGCTTCAACCATCTCGTGATCCAGACCGGCGAGATGGCGCGTCCCGAATACCGCGCGAACCCCGCCAACCGCTGCTACTTCTGCAAGCACGAGCTCTACACGCACCTCTCGGCGATCGCGCGTGAGCGCGGGATTCCGGTCATCGCCGACGGCAGCAACGCGGACGATCGGGGCGACTATCGTCCCGGCCGCCAGGCGGCGCGCGAGTTCGGCGTCCGCAGCCCGCTCGACGAATCCGGCCTGACAAAGGACGAGATTCGCGAGCTGTCGAGGCGCGCCGGCTTGCCGACATGGGACGAGCCGGCGTCGGCCTGCCTGTCGTCGCGTATTCCGTACTTCAGCGAGGTCACGGACGAAAAGCTGCGCATGATCGAGCGCGCAGAGAATGTCCTGCGCGAGCTGGGCTTCCGAATCTGCCGCGTGCGGCACCACGACACCATCGCCCGTCTCGAGCTCGGGCGCGACGAGATCGCCCGCGCGCTCGAACCGTCCACGGCCGCGACGATCGATCGCGAGCTCCGTGCGATCGGCTACGCGCACGTGACAGTGGACCTGCGCGGATACCGGCTGGGGAGCCTCAACGACGCGCTCCGCTTGCGCGAGGTCTGATTCACACTGCCTGTGCGCAAGGCGATTGCGGCACTCGCGCTTCTCTTTCTCGCGGCCCATCTTCCGTTCCTGCCGCCGACGCTCGAAGACATCGACTCCATCAACTTCGCCCTCGGTGTGACCGACTTCGACGTCGCGAAGCATCAGCCGCACCCACCAGGCTATCCCGCCTTCATCGCGCTCGGAAAAGCCTCGACGTCGATCCTGCGTCTCGCCGGCGTGCCGTCACCGGCGCCGCGCGGCCTGGCGATCTGGAGCGCGATCTCCGGCGCCGCGCTCGTGTGTTTTCTGTACGCCTTTTTTCGCGGCCTCACCGACGCAGGCCGAACTCTTCGGAGCCCACCGATGCTGGCATGGTGGGCCACGCTGGTCGCCGTCACCTCGCCGCTCTTCTGGTTCACGGCGCTTCGGCCGCTCAGCGACACGACCGGCCTGGCCGCGGCGACGGCGGCGCAAGCCCTGATCGTCTCGGCGATGACCGGGGCAACCAGGCCGCGAGCGCTCGCCCTGGGTGCGTGCCTCGCGGGTTTTGCGATCGGGCTCAGGTCCCAGACGTTTCTGCTGACCCTGCCGCTTCTGGCTCTGGCGCTCGTGCTGCCGCGTCCTGGCCTTCGCGCGCGCGACCGCATCGTGGCGCTGGCGGCCGCGGCAGTTGGCGTCCTGGCCTGGGGGATTCCGCTCGTCGTGGCCAGCGGAGGACTCACCGCCTACGCGGCGGCGCTCGGCTCGCAGGCCGGCGAGGACTTCTCGGGCGTCGTCATGTTGTGGAGCATGCGGACGGCGCGAGTGGCGCTTGACGCGCTGATGTATTCGTTCCTGTGGCCGTGGGGCCATCCGGCCGCCGGCTCCGTCGTCACGGGCCTCGCCGGTGTCGGCGCCGTTCGTCTGCTGTGGGGGAGGCCGCGGACGCTCGGACTGCTCCTGGTCGCCTTCGGACCGTATGCCGTGTTCCACCTGCTCTTTCACGAGACGATCACCGTGCGCTACGCGCTGCCGCTCGTCGTTCCGATCGCGTATCTCGCCGTGTGCGCGCTCGAGTGGGCTGGCGGCGTCTGGGCGACGGCCGGCGCGACGACGCTGGTCGCGTGGTCTCTGGTGATTTCCATGCCGGCGACGATGTGGTACGGCCGCCACGGCAGTCCCGCGTTCATGGCCCTCCAGGCGGCGGGGGAGGCGGGCGTGAGGGATTCGGCCGCCGGGACTCGCGCGATCGGGATGCACGCGGTCGCGCGCCGGGCCGTCGACTGGCTCGAGGTGACGCCTCCTTCGGGCCCCATCACCGGCACGGCTGCCGTCGCGTTGGACTTTCGCCGAAGCCCACTCCCGGTGTTGAAGGCTCGGCACGGACGTGAGTGGCTGACGCTCGTCGAACAGTGGCGGTCCGATCCCCGGGCCCGGGCCTGGTTCGTCGCCGATCCACGCCGCACGGATCTCGCGCTGTTCGATCCGAGGGCGCGCCGCGGACCGATCGCGTATCGATGGGGCTTCGTCGAGCCGCCGTTTGTCGGAGGTACACGGCCTGGAGATTCCGATCTGTACGAGATGGGGCCTCCCGGTTGGATGCTGGATCGCGGCTGGGCGCTGACGGCCGAGGTGGCTGGTGTGACCGCCCGAGACGGCCTCGGCCCGCATCGAACGCCGAGCGTCGCGTGGATTCGTGCGCGGCCGGATGCCGCCACGCTCCTCGTCGGCGGCCGTCACCTTGGAGCGCCGAACGATCTCCCCTCCCGCATCAGTCTCCGGTTGAACGGCGCAACGATTGACGCGATTGACGCCAAGCCGGGCTTCTTCTTTCGGGTGGTCTCTCTTCCGGCGGGATCGCTCGACGGGAGCGGTTACATTCCCCTCCAGGTGGGCGCTGAGCCGGCGGACGGCTCGAATCGCATGCTGCCCGTCGGGCTCGAGCAATTCGATCTGCAATCGCACGGCACGCCGATGCTGGGCGCAGAGGAGGGGTGGTACGAGCCCGAGTACGACCCACGCACCGCGCGTGCGTGGCGATGGGTGGCGGAGAAGGCGACCCTCTGGGTTCGTCCCGTGGGCCGGGACGTGACGTTGACGTTGTCAGGAGAGTCACCGCTCCGGTACTACGACGCCGCGCCGAACGTCACCGTCAGCGTCGCCGGCCGCGAGGTCGCCCGGTTCCGCCCGTCAACCGACTTCACCCAGGACGTCGTGCTCCCCGCCGACGCGCTCGCCGGCGCTGGCGGTCGCGTCGTGATTGCCAGCGATAGGTTCTTCGTGCCCGCCGACCGCGACGGCTCACTCGACAAACGCCACCTGGCGCTCAGAATCTATTCATATGCCGTACGCTGAATCGCCGCGACTCGCGGTTTCAAAACGCGCAGGGCTTAACCCCGCCGCATGGCAGCCCTCAAGGGCTGCGCTACAGGCTTGAATCCAGTTCCTGGCTTCTGCGCGAGCGCCATCAACGAGCTGCCGAACGGCATGTTCACCAGCCGCAGGACCGAGGCTTCAATCGCAAGTGCCGCGCTGAGCGCCGCGTTGACGGGACGGGGCGGGATTGCAATCTCCTGCTCGGTTTCCCGATGGCCTGACAGGCGCTGCAGCAGGCGCACAACTGCCACAATCGGGAGGAGCGAGGCGTTCGTGTACGACAGACGCCGCACGGCGAACCCGGCCTTGGTGAGGCGCTCACGGAGGCCCGGCCGGCTGTATCTTCGAACCTCGCGTGCGAGGATGGAATGGTTGCCTGTCAGGATGTCCATCGCGGCGACATTGACAACCAGATGACCGCCGGGCCGCAGGACGCGGTATATTTCCCGCAGGGCCGCCGCTTCGTCGTCGTCGTGGAGCGCGCTGATCATGTCGAACGACGTGACGAGATCGAAGGTCGCGTCGGCGAAAGGCAGCTGGATGGCCGACGCCTGAGCCACCGCGCGCTCGCCACGGCCGCGTGCATACGCCAGGCCGATCCACGTGAGGTCGATTCCGACGGTCCGCCCATACCGCCGTAACATGGAGAGGTTGTGACCCGTGCCGCAGCCGCAATCCAGAATCGCCGAGCCGGGGCGGCCGCCCACGGCCCGAACGACTTGCGGCGTGACGAAACGGCGGAAACCCCGGAACCAGAAATGATCGCGTTCGGCCCGCGCGGTGGCCTGAAGAAGTCGATCCATTAAGCCGATACAGCAATTGACAGCATGAGGAGTGGCCGGTAAGCTCCGGTTCACTCCCGATTCTATACGACCGTTCGTCACGTCCGCGCGGGAGCCGCCGGGAGCGACGAGGAGAAGAGTTTGATGATTCTCAGATTCAACGCATGTGCCGCCCTTGTTCTAACGGCCGCCCTGAGCGCCGCGGCGTGCCACCGCAACCCAAAGCCGCAGCCGCCCGCTCCGGCACCCGCGCCCGCCGCCCCCGCGGCGGCGCCCACGACCCCCAGAACACCACCACCACCGCCGCCCGCGCCCGCCCCTCCACAGCCGGCGCCCCCGACGGAGGATGAAGTGTTCAAGAGCAAGACCCTCGAGCAGCTGAACGCCGAGAAACTGCTCGGCGACGTGGACTTCGGGTACGACTCGACCGACCTGAACGACGCGGCGCGTGCGGTCCTCCAGAAAGACGTGGACTGGCTGAAGAAGTGGACGACCACCAAAGTGATGGTCGAAGGGCACGCGGATTCTCGCGGCACGAACGAGTACAACCTCGCCCTCGGCGAGCGCCGCGCAGACGCGGTCCGCGACTATATTGTCAGCCTCGGCATTGCGACCGATCGGGTCACGATCGTCAGCAAAGGGGAGGAGCAGCCGTTCTGCTCTGAAGAAACCGAGGACTGCTGGCAGCAGAACCGCCGCGGGCACTTCATCATCACGGCCAAGTAGGCGGCAATCAGTAATTGATTGTTGTTGCGGCTCCCCTGACGATTCCTTCCGCCGCGGCTCGTGGATCAGGCGCCGCGATGATCGGCCGGCCGACGACGATGTAGCTGGCGCCTGCGGCGATCGCGTCGCCGGCGCTCATCGTCCGCTCCTGGTCGTCTTTTCCAGCCTCGCCCCCGCGGATCCCCGGCGTCACGATAGCGAAATCACGCCCGCAGCGTTCCCGGATGATGGCGGTTTCCTGCGGCGACGCCACCACGCCGTCGAGGCCTGCTGCCTTGGCGAGCTGTGCGAGGCGGACGACATGATCGAGCACGGGCGTGTCCGCGCTCGTCGGTGCCGGGCCGTATCCCGTTTCGGCCAGCGAGGCCGCCGTCATGCTCGTCAGCACCGTGACGGCGATGACGAGCGGCGGCGCCACGCCGGCGCGGGCCGCGGTATCGCGCGCCGCGTCGCGCGCCGCCTGCATCATCTTTGTGCCGCCGGACGCGTGGACGTTCACCATCCACACCCCGAGCGACGTTGCGGCGGCGACAGCCTGCGCGACGGTGTTGGGAATGTCGTGGAACTTGAGATCGAGAAATACGCGATCGCCTCGTTCGACCAGCGCACGGACGATTGAGGGGCCCTCGGAGGTGAACAGCCGGCTGCCGACCTTGAAGCCGCCCGCGATCCCGC
>JANNHC010000613.1:0-3928 GCA_031404215.1 Acidobacteriota bacterium | reverse complement strand
GACGGCTGACAGCGCGCGAAACTGTTCGCCTAACGATTGAATTCCTCTTCAAACGAAAAGACGCCGGGGCTTTCTACGCCCCGGCGCCGCACACGTCAGTTGAATGGCTCTGAGCTGTCACTGAACTTCGCGCTGAGCGCTGAACATCCGATAGCCACTCAGAACACGGTCTCTCCCTTAGAAGATGAAGCGGGCGCCGAAGCGGATCACGCGCTCCGTCTGTCCGATGATGCCCGTGATGCGACCGAAGTTCCCGTTGCCGAGCGACCCGTTCGGATTGCTGTAATGGGGTGTGTTCGGCATGTTGAAAAAATCCGCTCGGATCTCGGCATGCCGCATTCCAAAGCGGATGATCTTGACGAGGGACGCATCCAGATTCACGTAGGCCGGTCCTGTGAGCAGGCCATTGCGCTTCACGTTACCCCAGGCCCCGGCTGCGGGTGCCGAAAAGACAGACGTGTCAAACCACAGCTCGTTCGAGCCGATGCCGCCAAGTATTTCGGGCTTGCCCGTGGCGTCAGGCCTCTGGGTATTGCCTGGAGCACGCAGACCCGCAGCGCTGGCCGTGAAGTCGATTGGCGTTCCGGACGTGGCGGAGAAAATTCCCGAAACTTGCCAGTCGCCCAGCACTCGGGCGGTCAAGCCCTCTCGCAACCACTTGCCCTGCGGACCCCAGGGGAGCAGGTACACGAAGCTGCTCGTGTAGTTGTGGGTGGAATCGAAGCTCGTGCGTCCCCAGCTGCGCTCGAAGTCGGCTGGGGTCGAGATACTGCCGTTGCTGTCGCCGTTGAAGTAGTTGTATCCGCGGCCGAGCGTGTAGGAGTTGGTCACCAGCAGGCCGTTCTTGAGTCGGCGATCGACTTTGACCTGCATGGAGTTATAGGTGGACTTCACGGGAATCGTGGTATCGGTGCTGGCAGTGCGGCCGTACTGCACGAAGAGTGGCCGACCCGCATTATCCGCTCCGAGGGTATAGCCAGCATTGAGGTCGATCCGGGCGATGATGTCCTGACCCCGGTTGCCGACGTAGGCGACTTCGCCGGTGAACCCGCCCGGCAGTTGCCGCTGGTAGGCGACGTTCCACGAGTGCAGCCGTCCCTCGTGCAGGTCCGTCGGCACTGAAAAGAACCCCTGCTGATTGAACGGCTGCGCCGGCACCACGCCAGTGTCGGGGATCGCGGCAAAATTCGGTGCCGGCAAGCCGGCGGCCATCGACCCGGCTGTCGCAAAGCTGTTCGCCGGGTTGATCTGGTTGTTCTGCTTGACGGGAAAATTGAAGGCGTACGAGTTATCGGGCCACGGCGTCGTGCTGACGCCGTAGCCGGCGCGCACGACGTTCTTATCGTCCAGACGCCACGACACTCCGGTGCGGGGGTTGAAGTTCTTCCAGTAGCTCTTCACGCCGAGATTCGCGGGCACTTGGCTGTAGCCAGCGACTCGGAGCGTGTTGTTGCTCGGATCATAGTTTGACAGTCCGCCGCGTGCGGTGAGTCCGACGAGCGGCGTGTAGTACTCGTGCCGCAGACCGAGGTCCACGGTAACGTTTGGCCGCACCTGCCACTTGTCGTGAACGTACGAAAAAACGCCCCAATGGCGCGTGCCGGGGTCGATGTCGGTGATCAGATCCCTGCCGAGACTCTGCGGAGCATCGAGCAGGAAGGCGGCTAAAGCGTTCGCGAAGCCGTTCTGCGCCGCCGTGTCGGTGGGAGTCGCCGTTGTGGCGCCACGGAAGCGGAAGACGCCGCGCGGCCCACCGTTGTCCTGCACCTGGAGCAGGAAATCGCGATTGTAGCGAAGGTCACCGCCGAACTTGACTGTGTGATTGCCCTGGAGTTTGGTGACCGTCGTCGCCGCGGTCCAAGTGCGCTCGGAGCGGTCCCAGGGCAGCGATGCCGAATAGCCCACGAGGGTGCCGTTATAGCCGCCGACGTCGATGGACGTAATGCCGCTCGAGAACCGGTTGAGATTCACGCCCCGGATGCCCATTTCGTCGGATGTGTTCAGTCCGTCGGCCTCCGCGACCGCTTCGTTGTGATAGTAGCTCATGCCGACGCGAACTTCCTGCACGAGCGACGACGACCACGTCCTGTTGTAGTTAGCGGCCGCGTTGTGTGTTGGATTGGTGCCGTAGCCCGCGAATCCCTTGATGCCGCCGTAGATGCCGAAGGTCGCCGGATCATACGTCGCCGCGTTCTGGTAGCTGTAGCGGACCGCCAGGTTGTTGCCCGGCGTAAGCTGGGTCGTGAGTTTGACATCGTACTGATTAGTGCGCTTCTCCCGAACGTAAGGGGTCTCGTAATTCGTCCCTCCGAGGGGCACACCCGACAGATTCGGCAGAGGGATGTTAGCCAGAATGCGCTGAGCGATAGGGCTGATGCGGTTGGCCGGAATCTGGTTGTTCGGAAACGGCGTACGCCCCGTACCGTCCGGGTTACCGGTTGCCGGATCGTAGATGATCGTGGGAGCCGCGCTGAAGTCGCCCGTCCTGAAGGGCACCTCCGGCAAGTCGGCGCGCGTGATGCGCCCGCTGTCGTCATTCGTGCGCACGTAGTCACCGAAGAAAAAGAGTTTGTTGCGCAGGATCGGCCCGCCCAGCGTGAAGCCGGTCTGCTGGTAGTTCGTCTCGGGCACCTTCGGCAGCGAAGAGAACGGATTCCGCGCGATCGTTGCCTCGGTGTTGCCGAAGGCAAAGGCCGTTCCTTTGAACTGGTTCGTCCCCGATTTCAACGTGACGTTTGTAACGGCCCCGCCGGCGCGCCCGAACTCCGCGTCGTAGTTGCTCGTGGTGACGGCCACGGTTTCGAGCGCCTCTGCGGACGGGATCAACACGGTCAACAGCCCCGTCTTGTGATTGTTGTCTGTGCCTTCAAGCTGCACGTTGTTCGCCAGGCGCGACTGGCCGTTCACGTTGCTCGACAGGCTGTCCTGCGAGTTGAAGAACTCTGAGTGCGGGCGAAACGGACGCGTCGCACCCGGCACGATGACTAGCATGCCCTGGAAGTTCCGGTTGAATCCGAGCGGCATCTGCGCGATCTGCAAGCCGTCGATGACGCGTCCGGTATCGGTACGGTCGGTTTGCAGCGTCGGTGTCTCGGCCGCGACCGTCACCGACTCGCTCAGCGCGCCGACGCTCAGCCCGATATCGACACGCACGGTGGTATTGACGTCGACCTCGATCCCCTCGCGCGCGAACTTCTTGAAGCCTGTCAGTTCTCCCTCGACGCGATAGATCCCGGACGCGAGGTTCGCGAAGATGTAATTGCCGGTGGCATTCGAGACGGCGGTGCGGGTGATGTTGGTGCGCACTTCGGTCACGGTCACGCTGGCGCCGGGCACCGCCGAGCCGCTCTCGTCCTTGACGTTTCCGAGCAGTGTCCCGGTGGACGCCTGGGCGCTCGCGGTGGCGGGGATGATGAGAGCGACTCCGAGCACCATGGCCAGGGCCAGGCACAGGGGTGCGAATCGATTTCCTGACGCCTTCGACAAAATCCGGCGCATCTTGCTTCCTCCGTTGAATTGCAATGCATTGGTGCCAGCCCCTACCCGTACACCCGGGGACCGACTTGGCGCAGCTATCTTATCAGCTCCGCGCCCGCCCAATTCAACACAGTAGCTCACCCCCGGGGCGAGCGTCGCCAAATAATCAGAGTTCCCGCCAACGCGAGCCTCGTATATGGCTCTGGCAACAACGGGCGTCCGCAGTTCGCGACGTTCAGCCGAACGGGCAACTCGCGCACGCGCACGAACGATAACAAGTCCAGGTACGACGGATTGCAGATGAAGGTGGATCGGCGATTCCGAAACGGCCTGCTTCTCACGAATTCCTATACGCTCAGCCGCAGCAAAGATCTCGCGAACGAGAACGGCGGCATCGGCACGCCGATTGACTTCGATCTGAGTTGGGCGCGATCCAACTACGATCGAACCC
>JANNHC010000612.1:0-4464 GCA_031404215.1 Acidobacteriota bacterium | reverse complement strand
TCAGATCGATCGCCTGCACCCTGCCGCCCGCCGTCCAGCTGCCGGTGCGGTAGACGAAGACCTGCGACGGATCGCGGAAGCACTGGACCCACGCGCCGGATTCAGCGTGCCAGAGCACCAGGTCGGCCGCGTTGTCGGCATCGAGGCGCGCAACGACGGGCTGCCAGCCCGGCGTCCAGGTGCCGTTCCTCATGATGGGCGAATTGTCGTTCGTGCTGAACGCCATGGTCCACTGTCCGGTCGACGCGTTGTAGACGAACACGTCGGCGCGACCGTCCGCGTTGAAGTCGGCAGCATAGGCGTGCCCGTCTGGCAGGCCTGAACCGTACCGGTAACGGTAGTAGCCCTCTCCGTCTGGAAACGCCTGGAACCAGCTTCCGTTCGCGTGGTGCGCGAAGAGATCGTCGCGACCGTTGCCGTCGAGATCGCCCGACACCACTTCCAAGCCGGTGGGCCACGAGCCGGTCGACGTTACGAACCGGCCGTCGCCGATGCTCATCGCCTGGAGCCACTGGCCAGTCTGCGCGTTGTACACGAAGAGGTCAGTTCGGTTGTCGTCGTTCAGCCGCAGCGCAAGCGGCTCGCCTGCGACGCTGAACTGGCCCAGCGTCTCGCGGAAGCTGCCCGGCGCACCGAGAGCGGACAGCCACGAGCCGGTTGCCGGATCCACCAGGAACGCGTCGTCGTGGGCGTCACCGTCGAAGTCCGCGAGCCGCACGGCGGCGTGGCTCGCGCGACGGTAGCGGCCGTCGTTCTCCTCCAGTGCGGCCTCCGTGTCCACGGGCGGCGGCGGCGCTGAGACCGGGGTCACCGTCGGCGCACTCTCGACCGGCGGGCGCGACAACCCTTTCAACCGCAGCGCCGGGTCGCCAAAGAAGATCCAGGTGCGCCGCACGTCCTCGTTACCGACGACCTTCTTGGCGGCGCGAAGCGCCTCACCGACTGACGTCCAGTTGCCGCGGAAGATCTGGCGGAACAACTCGCGATCCATCGACGCCTGCCACGCGGCATCCGTCATGCCCGACGATGCCCAGACGCCGACGGCGCCGCCGTTGGGCGCCCGCACCAGCGCCTCTGCCAGGCTTTCCTCAGGGAACAGCCCATGGAAGAATCCGTTGAAGCAGGTCATCGCCACGACCAGCGGCAGCCTGGAACCATTGTCCAGCGCGGCAACATCGGCGGCCGTCAACAGGTCGCCGCCCCAGAGATCGACGGATCCGTGCCCGTGATAGTTGAGCAGGAAGGCGCCTTCTGACAGCCGCGTACGCAGTGTCTGCGGGGCATTCGGATCCTCCGCGCGCTTCAAGTGATCGACCTGATAATCGGCCGGCACGAGTTTGCCGACCGCGCTGTTCAGCGCGGCGAACTCGTTGACATCCTCATTCCCCTGATCCGACACGAGAAGTACGCTCTTGTGCCAGCTTTCAGCCGAGGACCGTTCATACGCGACGATCTTGTCGACCATCGTGGACGTTTCGGCAGCCGTGCGCGCCGGGAGCCGCCCGACGGAGGCCAGATCCGCAGAGCCGTCGTCATCCGCGTCCGCGAACCAGTCGTCCGACGCGGTCTCGAGGACACCCGTCGGAACGATCCGCGTTGGAACGAAATCCCTCTCACCGATTCCCTGGTAGTCGCGAGGATCGGTGGTTGCGTTTCCGACGAGCAGGACGAACCGGGGCGGTTTCGCCCAGGAGCCGGCCGCGCGCACCAGGAACGTGCGGATCGCGACAGGCGTCTTCTGACCGAATGAGAACTCGTCGTAGATATCCTGAACGTCGACGACCTGCACCGCGTAGCCCTGCGACTGGCGGAGGTTTTTGAGCGGAGTCAGGGCCGACGCGAACGCCGCGTCGGTGATCATCACGATCTGCCCCGCCTGGCCCGCGCTGTGGAGCGTCGACGGCACGTTCGCCTGCACGGCGGCCGGCGAGCCGACCGCATCTGAGGTGCTCACAAGGAGCTTCCGCGCGGCACCGGCCGGCACGGTGAAGGTGACGGACCAGCCGCCGCCCGCGGCGGCGACGGTTCCGAGCAGTTCCTGGGATGCGACGTCGCCCGTGACGTCGAACACGCGGATCGCGGCGTTCGTAAAGCCGTCCACGGTTAACTGCTCTCCGCCGCCGGCATTCAGCGTGACCTGATTGGCGTCGGCGCGATACTGGCGCTGATACGTGAGGCGCACGTAATCGATGAGCGTCATGTCATCGGCGCCGCCGCGCGCTTCGAAAGAGACGGTATTGATTCCGCTCGTCAGGAGCGCGTGCCCCACGGGGAAAGCGCGCAGCGGCTTGGCGCGGCCGTCAAAGACCATTTCGCCGACCTCGATGCCATTGACCAGGATCCCGACGCGGTGATCGTTGGCCCCCGCCAGCTCCGTCACCCCCTGCAGCGAGACTTCGAGTTGCGCGTCCGCGGCAGGCAGAGCGGCCACGTGCGGCAGCGTCAGCTCCCCGGTCGTCAGCTCCCCGTCCATGATGAGCGCCCCGAAGAAATTCTCCGCGTCCCCGTTCTGGAGCGCAGCGAAAAAGATCTCGCGGTCCTTGCGTTCGACTGTGTGCGCGAACGAGGCGCCGGTCGGGATGCCGGGCGTGCGAGCATCTGCGATCGGCAGCCGAAGGCCCGCCGACGAGCCGGTGGTAATCCAGTAAGCGCGCCGATCGGTGAAAGGTGTATCCACGCCGGTGGCGTAGAACTCGACGAGATCTCCTGCGTCGAAGGCTCCATCCGATTCTCCGGTGATCCTCATCGGCTGTTCAATGCCGTCAACCACGAGGCGGAGGGTTCGCGGATCTACCACTGAGTTGATGCCTGCTGCAACCAGAACCGGCTGTGTGAGCCGGTACCATCCGGCCTCGCGAACGTCGACGCGCGTACCGGCTCGGGCGGCGATAGCCCACTGCTGCTGCACTCTGGCCCCTTCGGGCGGCCTCGGATCACCAGATGTCAATGTCACACGATTTCTGACGGCTGGCGTCGTCGGGTTCGCCGCCTGAGGTGACTGAACTATCACTGGCGCGGATGGCCGAGCTGGCGGCGTCGAGGATGCGGCTGATCGCTCCGGCGCGCGCATTGAGGATGTCGTCTTCGCTGGCGCCTGCGTCGGCACGGTGCCCGTATCGGGAATTCCACTGGGCGCCGCGGGAATGGCCACACCGCGGGTGACCGGAGCAGCCGCCCCGGAGAGCGACGGTACCTGGACCGGTTGTGCCGCGCTGGCGGCCGCCGGCGTGGATTGAGCGGGCACAGAGGCGACGACCTTCGGCGCGGCGGCAATCGCGCCACTCGCGAAGAAGGCCCCGCCCGCCACGACTACGGGCGCCGTGGTCGCCGGCGCGTCAAGCCCCCTCGGCGTCACGAAACTTTCGGTCTGTTCCGAACCCGCGAGCGTCAATTCCTGCAGGAGCGGCGAGTTCGTCGCGGGTGGCACCGGATCCGCGGGCTGAGGAGGCACGGCAGTCTTCCGTGGTGCGGCATCGCGAGAGTCGGTCGCGTCGTTTTCCGAATCCTGCTCCTTCCGGGTTTTCTCCGCCTTGGGCTCGATCGGGCCGTGCCAGGTTCGCGTTCCGTTGAGATCGATGTCCTCCACCCAGTACCGGACGCTCTTGTCGAGCGCCGCGGGGGACTCGTCGCGCCACGTGTAGGACCGGCCCGCCGTCATGGCGATGCCAGGGGGCACGTACAACGCAGAACCGGCAATGGGCGTCTTCGTCAGGCGCGTCCGTTCGCCACCGGCGTCGCGGTGCACCTGGAATCCAAGATTGTCGACTTCGTAGCCCGTGCGCCAGGTGATCGCAACGCCGGATGCGGTGCGCATCGCTTTCATGCCGCCCATGCGGACCGCCGTCAGCGTGGAGCCCTTCCACGCCATCCAGTGGTAAGTGTTTCCGGATCCGTTGACCGTGGCGTCGGTACCCACTTGGAATCCATCCGCTTCAAGCGCCTGGATGGCATTTGTCAAATTAACCACCGCCCAGAATCTAAGCGATTGGTCGGTCGCGGCGCCGATCGACGCCGGATGCTGGACGGTCGAGTTCGCTGATGACGGTCGGACGATCACGTACTCCGGCTGGAAGCCGACGCCTATGATGCTTCGATTGTCCGTCGCGTTCCCCGAGTACGAGCCGACCTCCATCTTCCCGGCGATCTGATTCCACGCGACGTATTGATAGACCGTGCCGCTCGCGTTGACGCGCGTGTCGGTTCCCACCTGAAAGCCGTCCGCCTGCAGCGCCTGGATCTGGTTCGTGGCAGAAGCGCCGTTGTCGAACTCGAAGCTGATGTCGCCGGTCATCGTCGAGGACCGGTGGACCGCATCGTTCGCGGCTTCCGACATCACGGCGACGTATTCCGGTTGAAAGCCGATGCCCGTGCGCCTTCGATCGTCACGACGCGATCGTCGAGCTGCAGCCCTGCCATATCAGCCGGCGACCGCGGCACCACACCTTCGATCGTCGGAAACGGCGG
>JANNHC010000611.1:0-5241 GCA_031404215.1 Acidobacteriota bacterium | reverse complement strand
CGGCGCGCAAGGACGTCGCCGGCGAGCTCGTGCTCGCCGCCGACCAGTTCGTCGTCACGCCGCACTGGCGCGTCGAGGCCACCGCCCGCGCGCGCGCGCTCGGCGGCGACGCGCGCAGCGTGATCGCCGGCTTCCACTGGTTCACCGACTGGGGCCGCGACACCATGATCAGCCTCGAGGGGCTGACGCTCTCCACGCACCGGTACCGCGAGGCCGGCTACATCCTGCGCACGTTCGCGCACTACGTCCGGGACGGTCTCATCCCGAACATGTTCCCCGACGGCCAGTGCGAAGGGCTGTATCACACCGCCGACGCGACGCTGTGGTTCTTCCACGCCGTCGAGCGGTACGTGCGCGTGACGGGCGACGTCGGCACGCTTCGCCTGCTATTGCCGACCTTCGTCGACATCGTACGCCGTCACATCGCGGGCACACGCTTCGGCATCGGGGTCGATCCCGCAGACGGCCTGCTGCGCCAGGGCGCGGACGGCTATCAGTTGACCTGGATGGATGCCAAGGTGGACGACTGGGTTGTGACGCCGCGCCGCGGCAAGGCTGTCGAGATCAACGCGCTCTGGTATAACGCGCTCAGGCTGCTGCACAAGTGGACGCAGGAGATCGGTGCGCCCCCCGGTTCGGACGACGTGGATTTCGTCGCCTACGCGGAGCGCGCACAGCGCGCGTTCAACGACCGGTTCTGGTGCGAGCCGGCCGGCCATCTCTATGACGTCGTGGACGGCGGGGAAGGCGACGACGCCGCGTGCCGTCCGAACCAGGTGTTCGCGATCGCTCTCGACCATCCGGTGCTGGATCCCGCCAGGTGGGCGCCCGTCATGGACGTGGTCCACGATCGTCTGCTGACACCGGTCGGTCTGCGGTCGCTCGCGTCCGGCCATCCCGATTACAAGCCGAAGTACTTCGGGGACCTGCGATCGCGAGACGCCGCGTATCACCAAGGCACGGTGTGGGCCTGGCTCATCGGCCCCTTCGTGGACGCATGGCTCAAAGTCCATCCGGACGATCGCGCCGGCGCGCGGCGGCTGCTCGAGGGTTTCGACACGCACCTGAGCGATGCGTGCGTCGGATCGATCAGCGAGATCTTCGACGCGGAGTCGCCCTATGTGCCGCGCGGGTGCGTTGCGCAGGCCTGGAGCGTGGCCGAAGTGCTGCGGTGCCTGATGAAGACGTCGGCGGCGCCACCAGCGGACGCCCGGTCGCACATGGAGGCGACGCCTTCGTCGCCCGCCCGAGCAATCGCGCACAGCCGGGACGACGCCTCGGCGACCGCCAACGGCGGCCGAATCGTCATATAATCCGCGCGTTCCTGCAATGACACTCGCACCGGGCACGCGACTGGGCCTCTACGAGATCATCGGTCCACTCGGGGCTGGTGGCATGGGAGAAGTCCATCTGGCGCGCGATGCCCGGCTGCGCCGCCGGGTGGCGATCAAGGTCCTGCCCGCGCACCTGCTCACGGATTCCATCGCACGCGAGCGGCTCCGACGCGAGGCGCTCGCGTCGGCCTCTCTCGACCATCCGTTCATCTGCAAGGTATTCGAAATCGGCGAAAGCGACGGCGTCGATTACCTCGTGATGGAGTACATCGAGGGGCAGACGCTGCAGCAGCGGGTTGCGATCGGCGCGCTGTCGTTCGCCGAGTGCCTTCGTATCGCCGGTGAAATCGCCGACGCGGTGGAGGCGGCGCACGCCTGCCAGTTCGTCCATCGCGATCTCAAGCCGTCGAACGTCATGCTGACGCCGCAAGGACACATCAAGGTGATGGACTTCGGGCTCGTCCGCCGGGTCGTGGGCGCCGGCGATGACACGGCCGGCGCTGGCGAGAGTGGAACGGCGCTCACTGCTCGCGGCACGCGGGTTGGCACGCTCGACTACATGTCTCCCGAACAGGCGCTCGGGGACGTGCTCGACGAGCGATCGGACCTCTTTTCGTTCGGGGTGCTGATGGCGGAGCTCTTGACCGGTGTGCATCCGTTCCGGCGGGGCACGGCCGAGTCGACATTGGTGGCCATCATCCGGGAATCGCCGGTGCTCGGCTCCGGTGGCGAGGGCCTTCCCTCCGCGATGACCGGGATCCTCCGCCGGTTGCTCGCGAAACGTCCGGCCGACCGCTACCAGTCGATCACAGAAGTGCGAGGGGATCTGGCGCTGTTATCCGGTTCGCCGTCCGTCCGCGTCGTCCCGGCGCCAACAGGCGGCGGCCGTGGCAGCACGCGATTTCCGCTCGTCGGCCGAAGGCACGAGAAGGCTGAACTGCTCGGTAAACTCGCCGCCGCCGTAACCGGACTCGGTTCGCTCGTGCTCGTCGCCGGGGAGTCCGGTATCGGGAAGACGCGGCTGACCGCCGAGGTGCTCGCCGAAGCGCAACAGCAGGGAGTGTTATGTCTGGTGGGGCACTGTTACGAGATGGAAGGCGCACCCCCCTATGTGCCCTTCGTCGAGATGCTCGAGTACGGGGCACGGAAGGTCAAGCCCGCGGCATTCCGCCACGCGCTTGGCGACGCCGCGTCAGGCGTGTCGAAGCTCATGCCGGAATTGCGGCGCATGTTCGCCGACATTCCAGATCCTCCCGATCTGCCGCCTGATCAGCAGCGGCGGTTTCTGTTCAATGCGCACCTCGCATTCGTGGGGCGGTGCTGCCAGATTGCGCCGATGCTCGTGGTCGTCGAGGATCTGCAGTGGGCGGACGAGGCCACGCTGATGCTGCTGCAGCACGTCGTGTCCGCGATCCGATCGATGCCGTTGCTGATTGTGGGCACCTACCGCGACGCGGAGTTGAGCGCCACCCGCCCGTTTGCACAGACGCTCGAAGCGCTGCTGCGCGAACGCCGCGCAACCCGGATCGCGCTCCGCCGGCTTCCCGTGGAATCGGTCGAGGCGATGATCACCTCGATGAGCGGTCGGACGCCGCCGCCGCGGCTCGCGCCGGTCCTGTTCGACTACACGGAGGGCAATCCGTTTTTTGTCGAGGAAGTGTTCCAGCACCTGGATGAAGAAGGAAAGCTGTTCGACGACGATGGCGGCTGGCGGCACGATCTGGGGGCCGCTTCGCTCGACGTTCCTGAAAGCGTCAGGCTCGTGATCGGGCGCCGTCTGAAGCGCCTGGGAGACGCGGCCCGCGCCGTGCTGACGACCGGGGCCATCATCGGCCGCACATTCAGCCTTCGGCTGCTCGAAACAATTCATCCGGGTCCCGACGCCGCCCTCGACGCGATCGAGGAAGCACAGCGCGCCCACCTCCTCGTCGCGGAGCCGCCGGGCCGGGATGCGCGCTATCGCTTTGCGCACGAGCTGATCCGGCAGACGCTGGCGGAAAGCGTCTCGTTGCCGCGGCGACAGCGGCTGCACGCGTCCATCGCCGGCGCGATCGAATGCCTCTCGGCGGTTTCTCCCGATTCCCTTGCGTCCGTGCTCGCGCACCATCTCTATCAGGCGGGCGCCGCCGCCGACGCGGGGAAGACCACGAAGTACCTGATGATCGCCGCCGCACAGGCCCGCGCCGCGTCCGGTTTCGAGGAAGCGCTCACGCACCTCGACAACGCGCTGTCGCTCTGGGACGGAGAGAGAAACGCGGCGGTGGCCGCCGTGCTGGTCGAGCGCGGAGGCATCCTGATGAGCCTGGGCCGTGCGCATGAGGGCATGGCGGTCCTGCAGCAGGCCGTGGACGCGTACGACGCGCTCAACGATGTCGGATCAATGGTGACCGCGAGCGTGCGGCTCGCGGGGGCGATGGCGTGGCATGCACGGCATCGTGACGTCTGGCCCGTCACGTCGCGCGCGCTCGCGCGCCTCGGGGATGCGGACGCCGCGTTACGGTGTCGGCTGTTACTGTTCAACGCCCTGGCCGACGCCGGCTCCGGCGCGTATCCGCAGCGCGCCCTCGACGCGATGCCCCAGGTCGCCTCGCTGCAGCGGACCGTGGACGATCCCGCGCTCGAGCAGGAGTGCGTGGCCATCGAGTCCCACGTGAATTACCAGGCGTTCCACCTCGAGCGGGCCGCCGAGCTTGGCCGGCGGGCAGGCGCGCTGGCCCGTGCCCAGGGAAACCTCTGGAACGCCGTGAATATCGAGTGGGTCCCTGCCGTGGTCGAATTCTATGCGGGCCATTTCGACGAGGGTGGAAGGTCCTTCGGTGAGCTCCTTACCGACGCCGAGCGCGGCGGGCATCTGTCGGTGGCGTGGTTGTGCCGGTCGTATCTCGCGATCGGCCAGGCGTTCGCCGGCGATCTGGCGGCCGCGCAGCAGGCAGCGGAAAAGGCGCGCGAATTCGCGGCGGCCATCGCCACGCCGTGGATCTTCTTTGACGACCATCTCCTGGGCATCATCGCGCATCGCCTCGGCAGGCCGGACGACGCCCTGCGGCACATGCGTGCGGCCCTGGCGGCCGAGCCTCCGACATTCTGGAGCGGCGTTTCCCGCGCCTATCTGTTTTATCTGCTCGCGTTCGACGGGGACGAGGCTGCGCGCGGCGCGTTGCCGGATCTGCCCGCAGCCATACCGATCCCGGGCCAGGCTGCGTCCGCCGGGACTTGGCTCGCGCTCTCACCGATCGTGCGCGGGCTCTCGCTGCTCGGTTTGACCCACGACGCCGCCGCACTGCAACCCGCCATGGAGACGCTCCTCCGGTCCGGGCTGGTGGTGCACTACACCCTGACAGAAACGGACGCAGGGATTGCCGCATCGGCGGCCGGGAACTTCGCCTGCGCGGAGGGCCACCACCGGAAGGCCATCCTCCAGGCCGGGGCGCTTCCGTTTCCGATCGGGCAGGCCGACGCGCGTGAGTGGTATGGCGACATGCTGCTCGCGCGCAAGCGGGACGACGACGCCCCCCTCGCCCGGTCGTTGCTCGTCGAGGCGGCCACCTTGTACGAACAACTTGGGATGCCGAGTCACGCGCGGCGGGCCGGCGCACGGGCAGCCACCAGATGAGGGCCGGAGCCGGAACCTGTAAGTGGATGTTCAAGCGTCAGCTGAATTTCGCCATCTGCGTGACTGCCTCACAACTATTCAGACGCGCGAACAGGAACGCGAGGTGCCCGCGCCCGTTGCGCGGCAGCCGCAGCGTGGGATCCCGTTCGAGCAGAAGCCGGACGACATCGGCATTGCACCGGCCAAGGAGCGGATTCTCGATGTCGGTCAGCGCTCCGCCGGCAACCGCGACGGCCAGGATGCCGGGACCGTCGGTCCGGGGATCGGCGCCTGTGGCGAGGAGGAGGCGGACGA
>JANNHC010000610.1:0-3614 GCA_031404215.1 Acidobacteriota bacterium | reverse complement strand
GGTGAACGTGCCGTCCGCATTGCGGACCAGGGCGCTCGTGGCCGTCGTGGGCGGGGCGAACGTGCCATCCGTGTTGGCCGTGTAGCGGTCGGTTCCGCCGTCCGGACCCACCACGAGCTGATCGTCCGTCCCATCACCGGGTGATCGCAGCCGCGCCCCGTACGAATGCGACCAGGCGGGCCCGAGGGCGCCGATCCGGGTGTCCGCACTGTTGTAGGAGCGGGCGAACAGCGGGCTCGGACCTCGTCCCTCGATCGCGAGATCGGCGTAGGTGTACCGGAAGCCACCGCTGTACGTCGATACCGGATCGCCGCCGGTCTCGCCGTTGCGCACAACCCCGCAACAAAACCCTGCAGAGCCTGGGTAGAACCCCATAGAACCTCGACAACCCGGAGAACCCAGCAGAACCCGCCCGGGTGTGTAAGGTGTGCATCATTCCGGCCTCCGTTGAGGTTAACCTCGACTGCGTTTGCTTGGGGTTTTCCCGTCGTGCCACCGTGGCACCTCGCTTGCGGTCTGTCGTTTCCGAGAAGTAGGAATTGATTACCCCGCTGTGCTCCAGGAGGGCCACACGATGAAACGTTCAATTAACCGATGGACGACGACGCTGGCAACGGCGGCCGTGCTTGCGCTGCCGGTCGCCAGCTTCGCGCACACGATGCAGGAGCCTGCGCCGCCGCAGCAACAGCCCCAGCCAGCCCCGCAACCAACACCAACGCCAACGCCAACGCCAACGCCGCAGCCGACGCCGGAGCCCGCGCCAACGCCTCAGCCGCAGCCGCAGCCGGCGACACCGCAGGCACAGGCCAATCAGCCGGTCGCGCCGCAGGAGCATATTCGCCTGGCACAGGCCACGGTGAACAGCATCGCTGCGTCGGCGGTGCCGGCAAAAAGCCGCCCGCAGCTCGCGCTGATCAAGAAGCATCTGTCCGCGCTCGAGAAAGCCGGCGACTCGAAACCGGCCAGCCCGAAGACTGCCCCCGGCGCCCCGGCCGGCACGAACGCCAACTGGGGTACTGAAGTCGCAGCGATCGATAAGATCATCACCGAGATGATCGGCAGCGACACCGGATCCGGACCAACCGGGATGACCGGCACCCCGAGCGCCACAGCCACGAGCGGCACGAGCGGAGCGACGAAGGCAACCACTGCCGTCGCGATCGACGAGGCCACGCGCGCGAAGCTGATGGAAGTGCGCACGCACATCACCGCCTACGCGGCCGGAATGTCTGGCACCGCGACGCCGAAGACGGATGCACCGGCGGTGACGCCCGATCAGCCCGCGGCACCGACTACCGCCGCGCAACAGCCGCCCGCGGCTACCCCGGCAACGAGCCCGGCGGCCACGACCGCGCCGTCCACCGACCCGGCGGCGGCAGCAACCCAGGCCCAGACGACGTCGCCGATCGATGCGGAGGCCGCGCGCGGCCACTTGACCGCGGCCCGCAATACGCTCAGCCAGATGACGCAGCTTCCCGCCGCCGCACAGTTGACGGGCGAGTCGCGTACGCAGGTGACGCAGCTCATCTCGAACTTCAACGAGCTGATCACGACGCAGAGCAACTGGCGCGCGAGCTACGCCAAGGTCGCCGCGAACCTCACGGCGCTCCTCGGGCCGGAGGCCACCAGCGCTGAGGTCACAGCCACGACGCCGGCTCCGGCGCCAGCGCCAACGGCAGCGCCAGCGACCGGCACGGCCGGTGCGGTGGGCACGTCCGGCGCGACGACGGTCGAAATGGATCCGGCGCTGCGCGCGAAGCTCGTGGAGCTGCGCCGCAACCTGGTGGACTTCCAGAAGGCGTCTGGGGGAATCGAGAAGTAGGCTAATCAGCTCAGGGCTCAGGGCTCAGGAAAGATGAACGGGAAACGGGAGTGTGGCTCTCGTTTCCCGTTTTTTTGTACGCCATCCTTCCATGCTATTCTGGCGCCCTTCCTCGAGGCGCTGCCTTCTGATGAAAAGACCGTTGCTGGTAACGGCGGCTCTTATCGCCGCGTTGGGGATGCCTGCGTGGGGCCGTGTCGCGGACACGCCGCTCCAATCTGCGGCGCTCGCGTGGGACCGCGGCGACTATGTAAGCGCCCTCACGGCCTACCTGCAAATACTGGATTCCCCGGCGGCCGGCGAAGCGCTCGAGGCCATCGCGCTGCAAACCGGTGAGCTTTACCACACGACGGAGCTGACGGCCGACGGTCAGGCGCCCCGCTTTTCCCCGGACGGGCGTCACGTCACCTACGAAACAGGCGCCGGCTTCAATCGCCGGACGCGTGTCGTGCCGGCACATCGACCGACAACGCAGGTCCTCGAGCTGCCCGGTTCCGGGGCTGCGTTTTCTGTCGATGGGAAAAGGATTGCCTACCTCCGGTTGGCGCCAGTCGGCGAGCTGATCGCGGCGCAGGCCTCGGTTGACGCCTCGACGCCGGCCGAACGGCCGCAGCGCCAGAATGCGCTCAACCAGCTCATGGCCGCCCGCGTACGTCTGGTAGTGCACGACATCGCCTCGGGAGCCGAAACGCCGATCGACACCGGGCTGATCCGCAAGACCTCGCTCGCCTATGGAGCGGCCGCGATCTTCTTCACAGGTTCCCCACCGGACGGGAGCGCCGAACAGATTTACGAAGTCGCCGAGGGGCGCGTGCCGATCGCCCGGACGACCGGGACCGAGAGCAAGGTGCTGTCGGCGATGAACGCAGCCGGAACCGCGCTCATCTTCACAAGCCGCCCGGCGGCGGACGGACGGAGCGGGGGCGGGGGACGCACGGGTGGCCCCGGCGCTCCGCCGACGTTTGGCCTGCTCTCGCTCCCTGATGCTCGCATCAGCGTCGTCAGCGGCTCGGCTCCGGCCTTCTCGCGAGACGGCGGCAGCTTGACGTATGTGCGGCGCGAAGGGGCGGACTACGAGCTGCTGGTCGCCGTGACGAGCGATCCGGCGAACGCCTCGGTGATTCGAAAGGGACCCGATCGGATCGACGCGCCAGCCCTTTCTCCAGACGGAAGCCGCGTCGCGTTTCAAATAATGCCGAACGACGACTGGGAAATCTTCACGATCAACCGCGACGGCACCGGCGAAACGCGCGTCACGCGCGAGATCCAACACGACGTCGCGCCGATCTTTCTCACGCGGGACCGTGTCCTTGCGGCGATGGGTGAACCACGACACCGGCGATCGTACTTGTACGATCTGCCGGGGACGACGCGGTCGCGTCTGTTCCACAACAACACGGTCCGCACGATCGCCCACGAGTACTCGTGGACCGCGGGCCCCGACGGAACAACGGTGCTGATCGTGGCGGAACGTGACGGCAATACGGTATCGCTCGAACGAGGCGTCTACCTGATGGATGTGTCCCGGCGCGTGACGCGTGAAGACCTGCGCGCGAGGGTCAGGACGGCGCTCGCTGCCGAGCAGGCGCTGGTATCCAGAGGCAGGCGGATGTTCGCGCCGATTGCGGCGGACGTGAAGCGGGCCGTCGCCGAGGCCTCGGTGCAACGGGTCTATGGATACGAAAAGACCTTGTTCGACTTCGACTCGAAGCACGTGACACAACCCGGCAACAAGCTCGCTGCCTGTGCGTGCGCGGGTGCAAGTGCGGGGCGCTGGCGAAACAGGGTGAGC
>JANNHC010000609.1:0-3864 GCA_031404215.1 Acidobacteriota bacterium | reverse complement strand
CGCAACATTTGTGTAGTTTTCCTAATAATTTTAACAACATCTACGGTAGACTTGGTAAATAGTTAATGTGATGCTGTTATACTAACTTCGAGGTCACCCTTTTCACATAGGATACGGGGGTTTTGATGTCAACGGCGGCGAAACACTTTCTGGTGGCATCTGATTTCGATCAGACGCTCAGTTTCAACGATTCGGGACTGGTACTGAGCGAACTGATTGGCGCCTCGCGATTCCAGCAGAAGGTGGACGGGCTCGCGCAGAGCAACCTGGTTCAGCAGGGGGGCGAGCTGGCGTACCTGCTTCGGCACGACCCGGAGTTTCGCGGCGTCCGGCGTGAGCACCTTGAAGAGACCGGCCGCCAGGTCCGGCTCCGCAGCAACATTCCCGCGCTCGTGGACTTCCTCGAACGCGGGATCGAAGGGTACAAGTTCTCGTTCTTCGTGATCTCGGCGGCGCCGCGCGAGGTGATTCAGTCCGCGCTGGCGGGGGTGGTATCGCCGGACCACATTTTCGGCACGGAGCTCGATTACGACCCCGAGTCTGGCGAAGTGCGGTCAATCGTGCGAGTGCCGGCGGGCTATGGAAAGGTCGCGGTCGTCGAGGAGGTCGAGAGCCGGCTCGAGCTTTCGCCCGAGCGGACAATTTACGTCGGCGACGGCAGCTCGGATGTGCACGTGATGCTGCACGTGAACAATCGTGACGGCTTCACGATTGCGGTGTCTGAAAACACACAACTGGCACGGATTGCCAAGAGCACCGTGCTCAGCGACAACGCCTTCTCAATCATGGTGCCGATTCTCGATCAGGTCCTCGGATGGGGTTCGGGCGAGATCCGCTCACTGTTCGAATCGAACGGGCTGACGCTGCACGGGTGGGAGAAGGCACGGACTGATCGGGTCACGATTCGCGCAGCGTCGGTCTCCGACGCTGACGCCGTTGCGTTCTGAAGGGGCACGTAGTGATTGAATATCTCGGCTGGACTGCGACGGCGGTGTTCGTCGGCTCGTATTTCTGCGCCCGCCCGTCCGCGCTGAAGCGTGTGCAGATGGTCGGCGCGCTGATGTGGGTCGCCTACGGCCTCCTGATTGGCGCCTCGCCGGTCGTGGCGGCCAATCTCCTGGTCTTCGGCGCCGCCGCGTGGACCCTGACGCGGACACAGGACATAGGACTCAGGATTCAGGGCTCAGGGTCGTGCATCGCGCGCTCGAATGGACCAGAATGAGTGATGCCATCTGCTCTCGATCCGCACGGCGGGCAACCGGTGCTCCGATACGGGGTGCCGATCGCGCAGGCGCGGCTGGCCGCGATCTTCATGCACGGCCGCGGCGCATCGGCTGAAGACATCCTCGGTCTTGCACCGCAACTGCATGCAGACGACGTGGCGTACTTCGCGCCGCAGGCGGCGGGTCACACCTGGTATCCGTATTCCTTTCTATCGCCAATCGCGCAGAACGAACCTGGCATCACTTCAGCGATCGGGGTGATGGCCGCGCTCGTGGCCTCGCTCGGCGAACAGGGCATTGCGCGTGAACGCGTGGTGATTCTGGGCTTTTCGCAGGGCGCGTGCTTGACGCTGGAGTTCGCCGCACGGCATCCAGGACCCTATGCCGCGATTGTCGGGCTGAGCGGCGGGCTCATCGGCCCGCCCGCCACACCGCGTGACTACCCGGGGTCCTTGGCGCGCACCCCCGTGTTCCTGGGATGCAGCGACGTGGATCCGCACATCCCCGTCGAGCGAGTACGCGAATCAGCGGAGGTCTTCCGTCGTATGGGCGCGACGGTCGATGAACGGATCTATCGAGGGATGGGACACACTGTCAGCCAGGACGAACTGGACGTCGTCAAAGCGCTTGTACTGAAATAGGCTGGAGACTCCGGGCGTCAGGGATTTGGCCTGAGCCCTGAGTTCTAGCCCTGAGCCCCAAGAAGAGGAGCCCCCAATGTCTGACCGCCGCACGTTTCTGAAATTGCTTGCCGCCGGGTGGGTTGCAGGGCAGGCAAGTCCGGCGTTTGCGGGCCAGGCCGCCTCTCCGGCGGTCCGGCCATCCACCGGGATTCGCAAGTCCACGCTGATTTCGATGTTGCCCAGGGAGCTTTCGTACGCGGACCGGTTCGCGCTGGCGCGGGACGCCGGCTTCGAGGCGATCGAGATGCAGACGATCAGCAAGGAAGAGGAGGCGACGGAGATTCGCGACGCGTCGAAGAAGACGGGCCTCCGCATCCACTCCGTGATGAACTCGGATCACTGGCGGCTGCCCCTGTCCAGCGCCGACCCGGAGGTCGTTTCCGGCAGCGTGAAGGGGATGGAGACCTCGTTTCGGAACGCCGTGCTGTGGGGCGCCGACGCCGTCCTCCTCGTGCCGGCGGTCGTGGACGCCACGACGTCGTATCGCGACGCGTGGACGCGCTCACAGCGGGTGATCCGCGAGCGCCTGCTGCCGATGGCGCGCGACATGAAAGTGACGATTGCGGTTGAGGAGGTCTGGAACAAGTTCCTCCTGAGCCCGATCGAATTCGCGCGTTACGTGGACGACTTCGAGTCCCCGTGGGTCCGCGCGTACTTCGACGTCGGCAACGTCGTGTTGTATGCGTTTCCGCAGGACTGGATTCGCACGCTCGGTCCGCGCATCGCCAGGATTCACCTGAAGGACTTCAACTTCAACCGCCGCGACGGGACCTTCGCCTGGAAGAACATCGGCGAAGGCGATATCGACTGGCAGGAGGTCCGCCGCGCCTTGACGGACATCAAGTACGCGGGGTACGTGACAACCGAGCTGTCGGGGGGTGACGCGGCCTACCTGAAAGACGTCTCGGCGCGGGTCGACAGGTTCCTCGCGGGGGAGAAGCCGGTTTAGGCAGGCCAGGTGCAGGTCGCCGGGTACCGGTGCCGGTGCCGGATACAGGGACAGACTCAGGGTGACGCGGGCCGCGAGGACGCCCTGGGAACCTGCCGCCTGTACCGACCCGGCTCCCTGTACCCTACGCTTCGCCATATATATTGCGTGACAAGATATATGGTGCTACCATGACTACATGAGCACGGCGCCCGGGCAAGACGACGGCCGGAAGGGCATCGAGCGGGAGCTCAAGCGCGGATCCCTCGAGCTCATCGTGCTGCATCTGCTCTCGCTCGGTGAAGCGTACGGATACGAGATCGTCACCGCGCTGACCGAGCGCACGAACGGTGGTCTCGAGGTCACGGACGGTACCCTCTACCCCGTGCTGTATCGCCTCGAACGCGGCGGATTCGTCGCGATCCGCTGGGAAACCCCTCTACGCGGCGTGCCCCGCAAGTACTACCGCCTCACGAAGGCCGGCCACGCGGAGCTGGCGCAGCTCACCCACGAATG
Organism: Acidobacteriota bacterium; assembly: GCA_031404215.1. GTDB lineage: Bacteria > Acidobacteriota > Vicinamibacteria > Vicinamibacterales > 2-12-FULL-66-21 > JALZOC01. The sequence goes on along the minus strand of JANNHC010000609.1, from coordinate 514 downwards.
GAACACCTTCGCCAGCGCCATGGCGCGGCTTCTTCGACAGCAGCCGGAGGCAATATGAGTCCAGACGAACTGTATGTCCGGCAGGTCATCGACCGGCTCCCTCACGTCGCGGCGGTGCGGTCGCAGGTAGAGATGGAAATCCGCAGTCACATCGCCGAACGCCTGGAGCACGGGCAGACCGTCGGCGAGGCGCTGCGGCAGCTTGGCGATCCGGTGATTCTTGCGGAGTCGTATCTCACGGCGATTCCCCTCATGGCCGCCTCGTTCTGGCGGCGGGGCGCGGCGAGGATCATTGATTTCCTCGCCTTCATCCTGGTCTGCGGGCCGATCGTGTGGCTCCTGACACGGCTCGCGCCGCCCCCGGTCGCTATTGTGGTCGCCGTCCTCCTGCTTGTCGCCGGGGGCTTCTATCCGCTTATCGCGGAGTACTGGTTCGGCGAGACACTGGGAAAACACCTGCTCGGGCTCCGGGTCGTCCGGGAATCAGGTGGCCGCATCAGCTTCGGGCAGGCCG
>JANNHC010000608.1:0-3280 GCA_031404215.1 Acidobacteriota bacterium | reverse complement strand
GTTTCGTCGAAGTCTATATGGACGCACGCGGGAAGAAGGGCGCGTGGGAAGCTCTGGTCTACTACGTGAACCGCGAAAAAACTGAGGGGATCCGCAAGCTGGCGGCGGCCGCCCAGTGGTTCGAGGACCGGATGCCGTGGGCGCCGCAATACCGCAAGCAGGGCGTCCGAGGCATCACCGCGAACGCCATCGACGTCGTCGTCGAATCCGGTGACTCGGCGCCCATTACGCCGGTCGGCATCAACTTGCCGAACGATCAGGACATCCGCGAGCGGTACGGCAGCAAGTCCGTTTCGCTGAGCAACGTCAACGAGGCGTACGACAAGTCCACATCCGCCGAGTTCCGGAAGGAGTTCGCGTGGTCTGATGAGGAGACCGCGCGCGCCGAGAAGTGGAGCAGCAGAGTCAGCGAGCTGACGACCGATCTGCACGAAGTCATCGGCCACGGTTCCGGCAAGATCGCCGAACACCTGAACGGCAGCCCGCAATCGGTGCTCAAAGAGCAGTATTCCGCGCTCGAAGAATCACGCGCCGACCTGGTCGCGCTGTACTTTCTTCCCAGCCCGAAGCTCGTCGAGCTGGCCTGGTCAACGCCGACGACCAGGCCGAGATGGTGCTCGCCGAGTACGAGAGCTATGCGCGCAACGGGCTCGTACAGCTGCGTCGTGTCCGCGAGGGCACGAAAATCGAGGAAGATCACATGCGCAACCGGCAGATGATCGTCCAGTGGATGCTGGCGAACTCGACCGCCATCGAGTTGCGCCGGCGCGACGGTAAGACGTACTACGCGATGGTTGACGCGGCGGCATTCCAGGCCGCGGCGGGGCGGCTGCTCGCGGACGTGCAGCGAATCAAGGCCGAAGGCGATTACGATGCGGCGAAGGCCCTGTTCGAGACGTATGGTGTGCACTTCGACGCCTCGCTTCGCGACGAGATCGTCGCGCGGGTCGAGCACGTGAACATGCCGTCGTACACCGGTTTCGTGCAGCCGCGTCTCGATCCGGTCGTATCGCCGGACGGCACGATCACCGACGTGCAGATCTCTTACCCTCTTGACCTGACGACGCAGATGCTGGAGTACTCGGGCCGTAGGAAGTGAGGCCGTGATGCGCCGAAGCGTGGCGACCGTGGTTCTGGTCGGTCTGCTCCAGGCGGGAGGCGATGCCCAGCGGCGCCCACCGGCCAGGCGGGCGACGTCGGCGATGGCTCCCGCGGCCGCGCGCACGGCGATTCTGACGGCTGAAGAGCGCCGCCTTGTGCTGCCGGACTGGCTGCGAACCCCATCGATTGACGCCCTGCGCGCCGCCCAGATGGATGATCTGCGCCTGCTCACGGAACTCGCGCGATCCCAGGACGGCACGACACAAGCACGCGCGATCCGCGCGCTGGGCCGGCTCGAACGCCGCGAGCTCGTCCCGGAGCTGCTCCAATATCTGACGACAGGCCCAACCGCCGAAACCGCGAATGCGATCGCCCAGTCCTTCCGCGGCGAGCGTCTTCCCGAAGACACACCAGGGCAGCAGGTCGAGGCGGCCTTCGAGGCGCTCGTCCAGGTCGGCGTTATTCCAGTCGATTCGCGGAACCGGCCGGGCCCGATCGGCATTGTGGCGCGGTCAATTGCCCGTCTGCCCTACGAACGGGCCGAACAGGTCGATGCCGCCGAAGCGTTCCTTCTGACGGCCATGCGATCGGTGGACTCCGATCCGCAGCTGCGCTCGTCGCTGTTGCCCGATATCACGCGCGGCATGGAGGCCCTGGCGCGGCTGCATTCCAGGATTGGCACGCTTGATCCAGAGACCGTCGACTGGCTCCGGGGCATCGTCGTCAGCCGTCGCCACGACTATGCGGCCGCGGCACGTGTTCACGCGATGATGGCGCTCGTTACCGCGCGCGGTGTGGACGCTGAGACGCTGAGAGCTGCGGCGGAGTCGAAGGTGGACGAGCTGCGGCGGCTTGCCGCCGTGTCGCTTGGCGGCGCCGGCGCGCCTGTGGTCGCCACGGAGCGGACCGGCCTGCTGATCGCGCTCCTGGCGGACCGCGCTCCCGGCGTTCGAATCGAGGGGATAAAAGCCTGGGCACGCCGCGAAACGACCGAGAACGGCTGCCAGCGCCTGCTCGATGCGCTCAAGGACCCCAGCCTGTCGGTCGCCCTTGCCGCGACCGACGCGCTCGGCGATCAATGCAAGGAGGACATCAATGTCACGGACCGCCTGACCGTGGACGCGCGTCCGCCCGGGCCGAACGAATGGCACCGTGCCTCCCACGCGCTGGTCGCGCTCGCCAAGCGTGCGCCTGGACGAGCCTTTGTCCCGCTCCTGACCGGCCACGTCCAGCACGTTACCTGGCAGGTGCGACTGTACGCCGCGCGCGCGGCCGCGATTACCGGCGAGACCTCGGCGCTCGAGCGGCTCGCCTTCGACGCCGCCGACAACGTCCGCGAGGCCACCCTCGCGCCCCTGCGCAGGCTGAAGGGAGAAGAAGCCGAACCGTATTTCGTCGCCGCTCTCACTCGGAATGATTACCAGCTGCTTCGTACCGCGGCGAGCGAATTGAAGGGCGTCCGGCCGACGCCGCAGCTTGCCGGCGGCTTGCTCGACGCGCTCCGCCGCGTGACTGCCGAGAGAAAGGAGACGTCGCGCGACGTCCGGCTGGCGCTGCTGGAAAGGGTCCAGGAACTCGGCGACCCACAACAGGCCGGCGCGCTCGTGCCGCTGCTGCGCGACTTTGACATTCCGGTGGCGCAGCTGGCCGCTGCGGCCATCCAGCAGTGGACCGGCAAGACGCAGGAGATTGACCCCCAGCTGCTGCCTCGTCCGCCGGCGGCGCCGGACTTCGCAGCGGAGCCGGCCCGGATCGAGCTCAAGAGCGGCAAAGTCTTCTACGTGAGGCTGAACACTGAGGCGGCGCCCCTCACGGTGGCGCGGTTCGTTCGCCTTGCCACCGCGGGCTACTACAACGGTCTGACGTTTCACCGCGTGGTGCCGAACTTCGTGATCCAGGGCGGGAGCCCTGGCGCGAACGAGTACGCGGGCGACAGCCTGTACATGCATGACGAGATCAGCCCAGCGGGTCACGAGCGTGGTACGGTCGGGGTGTCCACGCGGGGGCGGGACACCGGCGACGCGCAGTTCTTCGTCAACCTGGTTGACAATGCGCGTCTTGACTTCGAGTACACGGTGTTTGGTACCGCCGGTCCCTTGAACGTCATTGATGACATCGTCGAGGGAGATGTGATCGCCAGCATCACATTCGAAGAGGAGAAAGACGACAAGATGTAGCG